>CATPCK010000830.1 GCA_955652655.1 uncultured Ktedonobacteraceae bacterium
CTCCTGGTAGCGCCTGAGGTAGAAGAGTGTATCTCCCTTGCCAAAAAATGCTGATGAAGAGTTGGAATCCAGCTGGATGGCACGCTCGTACGCCACCAACGCCTCCTGGTAGCGCTTGAGGTTATAGAGGATGTTCCCCTTCCCTTCGTAGGCATGGGCGTAGGTTGGATCAAGTTGAATCGTTTTCTCAAAGGCGGCCAGGGCCTCCTGATAGCGATTGAGACAGATGAACGCGTCCCCCCTGGCATCGTAGGCATCGGTATAATTCGGATCAAGTTGCAGCGCTCGCTCATATGCTACCAGCGCTTCGAGGTAATGTTCACTATCGTGGAGAGTATGGCCCTCTTTCAACCACTGTTCTTTGGTCTTCTGGCTGGGGAGCATATGCAAGGCAGCGATAAAAGCTGCGACATCAGGGTAACGATCGGCCCGTTCCTTGGAAAGCGCCTTGAGAATAGCCCGTTCAACAGGTATAGGCAGGTAGGTATTAAACTGAGTCGGAGCAGGCGGAGGCTCCGTCATATGTTTCAGTGCCATAGACACAGCGCTGGAGGCGACAAATGGATTGCGCCCTGTGACCATTTCATAAGCAATGCAGGCCAGCGCATACTGATCGCTTCGCTTACTGATCATTCCGTCAAACTGCTCTGGCGCCATATACAGAGGAGTACCAATGACATTCACAGGACTCGTGCGGGGCGTTGAGAGCACGACAGCAATACCGAAGTCGGCCAGCAGCGCATCGTCCCTGGCATTAAAGAGAATATTTTCCGGTTTGAGGTCGCGGTGAATGATGTTTTGCTGATGAGCATGGGAGAGACCCTGCCCAACCTGTGTGAGGATCATCAGGGCTTCGTCCACAGGGAGCGGATGGAGATGATGGTCCTGTAAACGGTCCCGCAGAGAGCCGTTCGGGGCATATTCAACCACAAAGTAGGGGATACCATCATCAATACCGACATCGTGGATGGGCAGAATATTGGGATGTTTCAGCATTTCCAACAGTTGGGCCTCCTGGAGAAAATTATCACGCTCCTTTTGAGACCCAAGATAGGTTCGGTGCAGCACTTTGATCGCTACGACCCGTTTCGTGAGATAGATATGCACGCCCTTATATACTCGACCAAAGGAACCACTGGCTAGCTCTTCGACAACGCGATAGTTCCCTATCTGTCTTCCAATGTAGTTGTCTTCTCTTGCCATGCTAATGTCCTTGAAAAAGAGAGCAGGGTGTTTTTTCGTTAAAATTGTAATTGTGCATTCTTAGTATAACAATGGCATGTTAATGCCGTCAACAAAAGACGGCGTGGCAGAAAAACTCATCGAGATGTCATATAACAATAGACGTTGAAGTATGATCAAAATAAATTTGAAAGAAGATCTATTGCTATCCTGGTATGCATTACGCCAGGAGTATCGACCGGCCCCCACGAGGGCGCAATAAATGCGCCCCCTACGCTCATGATGATATTACCCTACGCTTTCATGAGTCTCCTCAAGACCGTGGGCAGAATGCCGCCATTCTCGTAATAGGTTACATCGATGGGGCTATCCAGGCGTGCGAGCGTTTGGAACGAGAATGTGGAACCGTCTTCGCGGGTGACTTTGACTGTCACTTCCTGACGTGGTTTCAAACCCTCTTCAATGCCTTCGATATCGTAGACCTCTTTCCCCGTCAGGCCAAGCGATTCTTTACTCTCACCCTGCTTAAACTGCAAGGGTAAAATGCCCATGCCAACGAGGTTACTGCGGTGAATGCGTTCAAAGCTCTCAGCGATGACCGCACGAACGCCCAACAGCAGTGGACCTTTGGCTGCCCAGTCGCGCGAGCTACCAGAGCCGTACTCCTTGCCCGCGATAACGAGCAGGGGAACACCTTCCTGCTGGTAGCGCATAGAGGCCTCGTAGATGGTCGTCTGTTCTCCATCGGGCAGATGGACCGTATAGTACCCCTCCTTGTCCGGGGTCAGATGATTGCGCAAGCGAATATTGCCAAAAGTTCCACGTACCATCACCTCGTGATTACCACGCCGCGCCCCATAGGTGTTGAAGTCACGCTTCTCGACACCCTTCTCGATGAGGTAACGTCCCGCCGGGCTGGTAGGAGAGAAACTGCCTGCCGGGGAGATATGGTCGGTGGTGATGGAGTCATCAAGCATGGCTAGCACGCGCGCTCCGCGAATATTCTTCACGCCTTGCGGCTCAGGGGACATGCCTTGAAAGAACGGGGGCTCCTGAATATAGGTAGAATTGGGGTCCCAGTCAAAAAGTTCGCCCGTCGAATTTGACAATGAGCGCCAGTGTTCGTCACCTACAAAGACCGAGGCATAGTTCTTAGCGAACACCTCGGGAGTAACGGATTGAGCCACGACCTCGCTCACTTCCTTCTGCGTAGGCCACAAGTCACGCAGGTAGACCGCCTCACCATTGGCATCGGTTCCAATCGGGTCTTTGGTCAGATCGATATCTACGGTTCCCGCGAGCGCATAGGCCACCACCAGGGGCGGCGAGGCGAGAAAGCTGGCACGCACCTGCGGGTGGATGCGCCCTTCAAAGTTGCGGTTACCACTCAGCACTGCCGCGACAACGAGGTCATTCTCTTGCACTGCCTCGGCGACTGGCTCCGCCAGGGGGCCGCTATTGCCGATACAGGTGGTGCAGCCAAAGCCGACCAGGTGGAAGCGCAGGGCCTCCAGGTATGCCAGCAGATCAGCGTTGGAGAGGTAGTCCATTACAGCGCGCGAGCCAGGAGCCAGGCTGGTCTTGACGGTGGGCTTGACGGATAGACCGCGCTCTACCGCGTGCTTAGCGAGAAGGCCGGCGGCGATCATCACGGAGGGATTGGAGGTATTGGTACAACTGGTGATGGCGGCAATGGCAACGGAACCATCGGTCATATGTGTCTCTGTACCAGCTATGGATACGAGAACATCTTTCCCATGTCCGTTCTGTCCGCCAGAATTGGTACTGTTACCACCTCTGTTCTCCGCCGCCTTTTTCTCCTCGTCTTCTCTCTGGGCAACGGGATCGGGATTGGCTTTACCACCCTCAGTGCCAAGTCGAATAAGTGCATTCTCGACAGCACCGTTCTCTTGCCCCACTTTGAAACGGTCGGCAAAGGCAGTGCGGAATGCCTGCCCAAGGTTATGCATGGCGACGCGGTCCTGAGGGCGCCGTGGACCGGCCAGGCTGGGTTCGATAGTGCCAAGATCAAGTTCGAGCAGGTCATCGAACTGCGGCTCAGGCGAGTCGTCTGTGCGGAAGAGCCCCTGCGCCTTAGTATAGCGTTCGACAAGGTTTACCAATTCCGGGTCACGCCCGGTGTTTCGCAGATAGCGGAGCGTCTCGGCATCCACCGGGAAGAGGGTCGATGTCGCGCCAAATTCAGGGGACATATTAGAGATGGTGGCACGGTCTGCGAGGGGGAGCTGACTCAGTCCAGGGCCGGTAAACTCGACAAACTTGGCAACGACGCCATGCTTGCGTAATATTTGCGTGACCGTCAGCACCAGGTCCGTCGCGGTTGCGCCTTCTGGAAGCGCGCCGACAAGACGCATGCCGATGACTTCAGGAGTCAGCAGGTAGAGCGGTTGGCCTAAGAGCACAGCTTCTGCCTCGATACCACCAGCGCCCCAACCGAGGACACCCAGACCATTGATCATGGTCGTATGTGAATCGGTACCGATCAGCGTATCGGGGAAAGCCACCGTTTCGCCATGCTCTTCTTTCGTCATAACGACCGGGGCAAGAAACTCCAGGTTCACCTGGTGAACGATACCGGTACCTGGAGGTACCACACGGAAATTGCTGAAGGCCTGTTGCCCCCAGCGGAGCAGGGCATATCGCTCGCTGTTACGCTCGTACTCGCGCTCTACATTGCGGGCGAAGGCGAGGGTTGAGCCGAAGAGGTCAACCTGCACCGAGTGGTCGATAACCAGGTCGGCGGGAACCAGGGGGTTGACCTTCTGTGGATCACCATGCATACGAGCCATAGCAGAGCGCATCGCCGCCAGGTCTGCGACAGCTGGAACGCCGGTAAAGTCTTGCAGGAGGACGCGGGCTGGCAGAAAAGGGTATTCCGCATCCGACTTCGCGGCCTGACCAGGTACCCAGCGCGCAAGGGAGAGGACATCATCTTCACTGACAAGCTCTCCACCCGCGTGACGCAGGGCGTTCTCTAACAAGATTTTGACGGTGAAAGGCAGGCGGTCAATGCCCTGTACGCCTCTTTTAGAGAGCGAATCCAGCTGGTAGTAGGTGATTTTGCGGGAGACGCCCTGCAGCGTTGTACGCGCACCCAATATGTCTTTTTTGTCTGTAGTCATAGAAATGTCCTTAATTATACGTAGCGTTGTCCATATAGGAGGAGGGAACCGGGCACGACTCGTACATGCCGGGCTCTCGAACCTATGCAAAGAATCTCTTCCTCTTCATTATATGTGACCGTACATGGTAGCGGCAAGGAGGATAGGTTTAAGGGGGTAAATGGTGTAGGCAGCACTCATAAGAGGTTATGTAGCCGGTGAGTGTTTATTTATACAAGAGAGCGACATCGCACGGAGAGACAAAGATGCAACAACCCTGTATCCAGGTGGCGGTTTGTAGATCGATAATCTTGGCACTCACAGTCCGGTCCCGGTTCCATTCCATGAGTATATCAACCATCCACCACCGTGGCAAACACTCTTCGACGATTGGCTACCTATGAGTTCTGCCTACTGTTACTATGCGCTATTTGCATTTTGAGCGCAACAGCAGTTATACCTAGCGTATGAAAAAAAGGAGAGGCGCACCATTGATAGCCCGTTGCTTGCTACCCCCGATGGGGTAGCGAAAGAACGATTGTGCAGCCTTTGCCGGGAGGCGAGATTATGGAGAGTTGCGCTCCGATGAGCGCTGCGCGCTCACGCATTCCCAGTAATCCCAGGCCGCTCTGTGAATTATGATCCGGGTCAACGGGTGGTCGTTTGTTCACAAATCCCTGCCCATTGTCGCGAATAGTAACCTGGAGCAGGTCAGAGCGATAGCATAGCTCTATAGCGGCCTGGGTAGCCTGGGAATGCCGCCATATATTCGACAATGCCTCCTGCACGATACGGAAAATGGCAATTTCTGATTCGGGTAGTGCAGGTCGCGGTGACCCTGTGCAGACAAAACTACAGGGAACACCGCGCGCGGCGGAACTATCGCTGAGCCATTCAAGGGCTGCGCGCAGGCCAAGGTCATCAAGCACCGATGGGCGCAGATCCCGACAGGCTCGACGAACGCCTTCCAGCGTGGAATCAGCGAGATTCTGCAGGTTGGAGAGCCATTTCACATCTTTTTCCGGCAGGTCCCGTTTGCCTATAGCTCTTTCGAGGCCATTTAAGCCAAGCGAGAGAGCGATCAGTGCCTGGGCGGTATCGTCATGCAATTCCCGCGCCAGACGGCGACGTTCTTCTTCTTGCACCCGAGTAATCAGTGAAGCAAAATCGCGCAGTTCGTCCTGCCGTTGACGAGCACTACTGAGGTCTTTTAATGTGCGCTGTAATTCACCAGTACGAATGCTCAGCCGCGTACTGACGAGTGCGAGGTAGTAGATGGCGAAGAGAGGTACAAGAAAGAAGATCCAGGCAAGTTCCGCCGCGGCATCATCGAAGATATCTACTACAGGTAACAGGGGGCCCACACTCAGCACCAATACCTGAAAGCGCAGAACTGGCGAATGGAGGTATTCGACCCAGGCGGAACGGAAGTTTGAAGCATAGGCATCCGCCACCAGGGGGAATGAAACAATGCCAAATAAACATAGCATGACCGCCGCGGCCAGGATCGAGCCTAGAAACTCTTTGGATTCAGCAAAGTGGTAAAGAGGGAGGTCAGGCGAGATACTATCATGTATCGAACCTGAGATCCACCTATAAAGTGTACCCGAGAGGAAAACGACCACGGCAGTCGCAGCCAGGCGATAGCTGGCCTCCTTCCAGCCAACATAGCCACGTAAGAAGGTATACACCTGGAGAAACAACTGAGTGATCAGGGCAGTGAGTACAGCGGCCGGCACACCTATTAACACAGCTGCGGCCAGATAGATAGGAGCAGTGATATCAAAAAGGAAGAGAGGTTTCCATGTTTCCCGTGGTCGTTGTGTATTGTGGGGTGTTGGCGTCTCTGCCACCTCCAATTTGAGGTAGCGAAGGAGAAGGAAACGTCCTAACAAGGCAAGGATTATTGAGAGTACCACCAGGCTATAGATGGCACGTGGTCCATACAAGTTGTGCGCGGGCTGATAATTCATAAGTGACCAGATGAAGAGGAGCAGCGATAGCCCTAAAGAGAGAGCAGCGACTACCAGCTTCATGTGAGAGTTTGATTGGGAATACCACGATACCTTGTAGGATTTGCTAGTTGTCATAGGTGTCCTGTAAGGATATGATACCTTCGCGCAAAGCAAGTAATACGGCCTCGGTGCGGGAACCAACATGCATCTTCGTAAAAATGTTGGCAAGATGACTATGGACAGTGCGTATGCTCAGCCCCAACCTACGTGCTATTTCTTTGTTGGCTAAACCTCTTGCAGCCAAGCGCAAGACATCTAATTCCCGTTCGCTGAGCAGATCGGAGGCGCGAGGCGTTGGATTGGTCTGCGTAGAGAGCCTGCGCATCATTTTTTCCGCAAGTGAGGGCGGCAAGACTGATTCTCCGCGTGAAACCTCATGGATGGCGTTGACCAGTTCTTGCCCATGAACGTTTTTGAGCAAGAACCCCGCGGCTCCCGCTTCGAGTAAGGCGATGAGGTATGGTTCATCATCATAGGCGGAGAGTATGAGGATAGCGGTCTCGGGACAGTAGGTCTTGATCTCGCGCGTGGCCTGGATGCCCCCGATTCCCGGCATAGCGATGTCAATGATAGCGATATCTGGATGCAGGCGTTGTACAGCCTCGACGGCCTCTTCGCCGCTTGCTGCCTCAGCAACAACTTCTACGTCACTCTCTGCTTCCAGCAGACGGCGCGTCCCTTCGCGCACAAGGGCATGATCGTCCACCAGAATGACGCGGATCTGACGGCTACTGCTCTCATTCTCGCCCGCGTAGCCTGTCGATGGCTGGTCTGCCTGTGTGCTCATTATGTCTTTGTCATTCTGATTCTGTTTGATGGATTCACCTTGCATACCGACTATATCTCTCTTTTCAGCAGTTTTTGCGATTTTCGTGCCTTGAGGCTGTACATTTTAATGTGAATACTATAACCAACAGCACAACATATACTACCGCAATTCTGCCTACCCAACCATTATGACAGGCTTTGATGGCGAGGGCAAGTCCCGGTTCATTTTGTATTGACAAAGCAACGTACTTTTCGCTACAGTAGAGAAAGGCAAATAGACCAAGCAGGCTACTATGCAGGTATAGGTTAAAGAAGGGGAGAAAGGGAGAAAGAGGCCCATGGGGATGCTGTGTTTGGATACCGAAGGCTGCAATTTTCTCAATCGAGAGAATGCTCGCTTCTGCACACGATGCGGAATTCCGCTACAGGGAGCGCTGTTGCAGGATCGCTATGAGGTTCAGGCATTAACCGGCAAGGATCGTTCAACGGTAACATTGCATGCTATAGATCGTCATAATGGCTATGATGTTACATTACGGGTACTCCGTCCCAGACAGACCACTCAAGCGGAACGAGAGAACTTTTTGCAGGATGCGGAACTGGCGCTATCACTCTCCAGCTATACACAGGAACCTGGTAGTATCTATGTGACGGATTTTGGACAGGATGGGCCGGTAGCTTTTTTGGTGAAGTCGGCGTTTGTGGCAGAAAGCACGAAAGATGATCAGCAAACATTTCAACAGCGTGAGACAGTGCGTGACGGAGGGAGTGTATTTCCTTCTCACACTTCTACACCGGCATCAGTACCTGTGATGAGATCCCCGAACAGCGACCTGGACGAGGAGGAAACGCAGATCCAAGCACGTCCAGATGATCCTCACATGCCTGGCGAGGCTGCTGGCCAGGCTACCCCTGCCATGAGACCACGCACAACCAGGCAGAATGAACAGCAGCAGGCATATAATTGGTTGGCAGAGGGCAACCGACTTTATGAATTGGCACGTTATGACGATGCGTTGACGGCATACGAGGTTGCCACGACGCAAGATGCCTTATCGGTGGAGGCATGGAGTGGCAAAGGGGCGACATTGCTACACGGGGGACGAGCCGAGGAAGCGTTGCAGGCCTTCGATCATGCGCTCTCGCTCAATCCCAACGATCCCGATTTATGGAATTCACGGGCAAATGTTTTACATGAGTTACATCGCTTCGACGAAGAGATGTATTGCTATGACCAGGCGCTGGCGAATGACCCAAACTATGCGTTTGCCTGGAGTGGACGCGGCATGACGCTGGCCGAGCAAGGGCGTACACAAGATGCTCTTGTGGCATTCGACCGGGCCCTGGTGCTTGACCCCAAACAATGCGTTATCTGGCAAGCAATGAGCGACACACTCTATAGTATCCATCGCTACAATGACGCATTGATTGCCATTGATCGCGCGCTTGAGTTAGAAAGCAATAACGCGGCACTCTGGGATACAAAGGGGAATATACTGCGGCGGATGAAGAAGCCTGACGAGGCCTTGTCGATGCACGAAAGAGCGACATTGCTGGACCCACAAAATGCCACAGCATGGTTTGATAAAGGAAACGATTTGCGGGACATGCGGCGCTTTGCGGAGGCACTGGTAAGTTATGATCGCTCGCTTTCGCTCGACCCAACACTAGCGGCCGCGTGGTATAATCGAGGGAACGTACTGGCGGCATTGCATATGTTTGAAGACGCGCTAGAGTCCTATGATCACGCACTTGATTATGACGAAGGCCTGATTTCCGCATGGTATAACAAGGGTAGCTTGCTGCACGAGTTAGGACGGCATGAAGAGGCATTGGCGGCATTTGATCGTGCCCTTGCCGTCGATTTGCACTATATCGCGGCCTGGAATAACAAGGGATTGGCCCTCTTTGCACTCAATCGCCTCGACGAGGCGCTGGCGGCATTAGACCAGGCGACTTCATTTGCTCCAGAGGAGCCTGATGCCTGGTATAATAAAGCGGTTGTACTGGGAAAGCTGGGCAGGGGACAGGAAGCTCGCTCCTGCCATGCATGGGCACAAACGTTAGAACAGCAAGCAGGGCGAGTGGCAACATAAATGCTTGAGCATCTTTAGTAGAGGAGAGTGCATATTGAAACGCTGCGCCGATCAGGTTGACTGCGGCTATGAGAATCGGGACAGCGATCTATTTTGTCGGGCGTGTGCGCTACCTTTATTGAACACGGCACTGGCTGGTCGCTACAGAATACATGCCTTACTTAGCAAAGGCGGCTACGCCGCAGTCTTTCACGGGATTGATCAGAACCTTTCTCGTCGTATCGCGATTAAGGTGCTGCTCCCAAGTAAGACGACGCACAGTGAACACGAGCATTTTCTGCGTGAAGCGCGTATCGCCGCGACACTCGATCATCCAAACATCGCGCCTGTCCTTGATTATGGCAAGGACGGTCCAAGTGTCTACCTGATTATGCCTCTCTACACTGCTGGCTCTTTACGTACACGGCTCGCAAAAGCAAATGGTCCCCTGCCTGCATCTGAAACAATGAGCAATTTTCACCAGCTTGTCAGTGCGCTCCACTATGCGCATACCAGGCCAAGACCGGTGATTCACCGTGATATCAAACCGGAGAACATTCTGATTCATCCAGAAGATGGCCGCCTGGTGATTACCGATTTCGGCATTGCTCGCTCCCTGGAGCCTGGTGCCACAGTTGGGAAGACGATCACAGTCAGAGGAACAGTGGGCTATATGGCACCTGAACAGACTACCGGTATCGTCGATCCACGTAGTGACCAGTTTGGCTGCGCCGTTGTGCTCTACGAGATGCTGACGGGCTATCATCCACTCGATTCACTAGGCAGCGCTATTCCCAAGCCTTCGCACCTCAACACCGACCTGCCTACTGCATTGGATGCCGTGGTTTTGCGCGCGCTGGCAAACAGGCCAGAAGAGCGGTTCACCGAAATGTTGGAGTTTATGCAGGCATTCGACCTGGCATGTCGTCCGAACTCCAAAGTATACGTCTCTCACCCTCAGACACCCCTTCCTGCTCAGGGCAATACCCCTGTTGTACGCGGTAACTCGAGTCCCGCCTTACCCGCTGTCCAGTCAGGGGAGAAAAACGATAACTCAGGTCATCAGCCAGCGATCAGGTCACAGGCAACTATAACAGGTGCCCGTGAGAAATGCCTGGAGGGTGACGAACTGAGAAAACAGCAACGATACTCACAGGCATTGCAGGCCTATGAAGAAGCCCTGCGTATGGAACCCCGCAACTTCTACGCGTGGAATGGCAAAGGCACGACACTCTACAACCAGGGGAACTATAAAAAAGCGCTGGAAGCTTACCAGCGTGCGACGGATATTGATCCCGGCAATGCTATCGTGTGGGTTAGCGCGGGCCTGGTGTTAAACCGCCTCCAGCGCTACCAGCAAGCCCTGATGCATTTCGAGCGAGCGCTATCAATCGATCCACACTATGTGCCGGCGTGGAACGGAAAGGCCGATGCGCAGTTGGATATGAATATGCCAGAAGCAGCGATCGCTTCTTACGAGCAGGCGCTGATCTACGATCCAAAGAGTTTCCAATCGTGGAATGGCCTGGGGAATGCCCGCTCCTGCCTGCATGATTTCCAGGGTGCCGTCGAGGCCTATACGAATGCGCTCCGTGAAAACCCTAGGAGCGCGGTGGCATGGTGTAACAAGGCGGAGGCGTTGATTCGCCTGGGACATAACCGGGCGGCGTTGGACGCCCTGAATGAGGCAACAGAAATGGATCGCAGCTACGCTCGCGCCTGGACATTGAAAGCAGATGTCTATGAGGTACTGGGCAATCCCCAGGAGGCGCAGAAGGCTCGACGCCGTGCCAGGCCGTGGGGGCTGCTTAACTGAGGGCTCGCCCCTATTGCAGGTCCAGTCTCTTCAAACGCTCAATATAACGCGAGCGCAGGGGTTCAGACATGGCAATACTGGAACCCCCATGGCGCAGCATAGTGATCTCCGCCATAATACAGAGGGCAATCTCTTCCGGTGTGCTTCCACCGAGGTCAAGGCCAACAGGTGCACGTACGCGCAGCAGTTTTTCGGGGGGGATCCCCTCTTCGTGTAGAAGTTTGAAGACGGCCCAGACGCGGCGCTGACTGCCGATCATGCCGATATACGCGGCAGGAGAGTCAATGATGGCGCGCAGACCCTGAACATCATGCGAGTGAGCACGAGTAACAAGGACAATGTGCGTACGGGGAGTAATGGGGTAATTGCGTAGGGTCTCTTCGATATCACCTAGCAACAAATGTTTGGCGTCCGGGAAGCGCTCCCTGCTGGCGAATGAAGCACGATCATCGGTGACGCTGACAGAGTAATTCATCAGGTGAGCGATAGAGGCCAGTGGCGCGGCAATATGGCCGGCGCCCGCAATAAGAAGCACCTGGCGAGGCAGAAACGGCTCAACAAACACATCTGCCCAGTTGTTTTCAGGACCAGTTATTTTTTCGGTATGGGGTTTGCCCATGGATATAGCACGTTGAGCACTTTCGACAAGCTGCGGAGTAAGTGCGGCCTGTGTCATAGCCACCAAAGGCAGGCTACCTGTGGTAGCGCCGCTTTCGTGGACCAG
>CATPCK010000831.1 GCA_955652655.1 uncultured Ktedonobacteraceae bacterium
AAGCGCATCAGCATAGACTGTGATGCGTAGAAACCATTGTTTCATCAGCTTCTCGGTCACCTGGGTACCACAACGTTCGCAGCGGTCACCCTCAAGCTGTTCATGTGCGAGCACTGTCAAACAGCCTGGGCACCATACGACCGGCGCCTCCTTTCTCACCGCCAGTCCCGCTTTGTAGAACTGTAGAAAGAGCCACTGCGTCCATCGATAGTAATGAGGATCGCTGGTGACGACCTCGTGTTTCCAATTCCACGCGGCACCCATCGCTTTAAGCTGCTCTCGATAATGTTCAATTGTTCGACTTGTCAGTTCATGTGGATGTATCCCGACCCGTAAAGCAAAATTTTCGGTGTGTATGCCAAACGAGTCGAATCCCATTGGCTGGAATATCTTCTTGCCACGCATCCGTTTATAGCGGGAAAAAGTATCGGCGCCACTATAGGTATAGACATGCCCTACATGAAGACCCTCCGCTGATGGATAAGGAAATTCCACCAGGTTGTAAAACTTCTCCTCGGGATTTACCTGATCAATATCGATATCCCACAGGCCATCAGCTTCCCAGCGGGCCCGCCAGTATGTCTCAATTGCCTGCCTGTCATTAGAGGTGTCGTTTAAATCCTTCGCCATGGTAGAAGATTATCTCCTTGTCTCCTTGCCTGTTTGCTGCTAGAATGTGTGTTCGGGATCGTTTGCTCTATGGTAACATATTTTTGACCAGGAAAAGCATGATAAAAGCACTTATCTTCGATTTTGACGGACTTATTGTAGATACTGAAATGTCATCTTATCAAACATGGCAAGAAATATACGCGGAACACGATTGCCAGTTGCCTTTCTCAACATGGGCCACATGTATAGGCGGTTCACCTCAGTTATTCGATCCCTGTGAGTATCTTGAGCAACAGATTGGTCGTCCTATTTTGCGCGAGGAAATTCGTTTACGTCGCCGCCAGCGGCACATCCGCATTGTAGAAGCTCAACCTGTGCTGCCAGGAGTTGAAGACTATATGCTCAGTGCGAAGCGCCTGGGTCTAAAAATTGGTTTGGCATCCAGTTCAAGTCATGAGTGGGTCGACAGCCATCTCGCCCGTTTAGGCCTTATCGACTATTTTGATAGCATTAAATGCTTCGATGATGTGAAACATACGAAGCCTGACCCTGACTTGTATCTCGCTGTTCTTGATGCGCTGGGAGTCCACGGCCAACAAGCCATTGCATTGGAAGATTCTCCAAATGGAGTGATTGCCGCGCAACAAGCAGGTATTTTCTGTGTCGTGGTCCCCAATCCCGTGACCAGCCAACTCTCACTGGTACACGCAGACCTTTGCCTCTCGTCTTTGACCGATGTGTCGTTGGAACAACTACTGGCTAAAGTTCAGCAGAGAGAAAGACCTGAAAATATCCAATGATAGATTGGTTGGTCATGACTTCTTTTCCCTCCCCAAATTGGCGTTTGACATTATTATACTAACACACTAAGCTTATTGAAGACAGAAACGGTGCTATGAAGGAAGAAGAACTCAATGGGATTAACTATTTATCAGGTTGATGCTTTTGCAGAAAAGCCATTTTCGGGCAATCCAGCGGCTGTATGCCTGTTGACAGATCCAGAAGATGATCAATGGATGCAGCAACTGGCACAGGAAATGAACCTCTCCGAAACGGCCTTTTTACTCTGGCAGAAAGACGGCTTTGATTTACGCTGGTTTACTCCCGCTGTGGAAGTCGATCTTTGTGGGCATGCTACGCTTGCCAGCGCTCATGTATTATGGGAGCAGGATTATTTAAATCCAGGTGAGCAAGCACGCTTTCATACGCACAGCGGCCTTTTGACAGCTGATCGTCACGGGGATTGGATAGAACTCGATTTCCCAGCAAAGCCAGAGGAGCCAGCAGATGCCCCGCCACATCTGATCGAAGCCCTGGGAATCTCTGCGACATACACAGGTAAAAATGACTTTGATTACCTCGTCGAAGTCGAGTCGGAAGAGATTGTTCGCAATATGAAACCAGACATGGCCTTGCTGGCTCAGATAACAGCTCGCGGGGTGATGGTGACTAGCCGGGCCTCTTCTCCTGGCTATGATTTCGTCTCACGCTTTTTCGCTCCGCGAGTAGGGATCAATGAAGATCCGGTGACTGGTTCTGCTCACTGCTGCCTCGCTCCCTACTGGAGTAAACGACTGCATAAAAATGAAATGGTTGCGTACCAGGCATCTCCTCGTGGTGGTGTGCTACGTGTGCGTATCGATGGCGATCGCGTGAAGATAGCTGGGCAGGCGGTAACGGTTATGCGAGGCGAACTGGTATAGTAGTAAGCATGGCCTTCTTCAAAAGAACTACGTCCACTCTGCTTCAAAGCTAACAATAGCGCTCTATGCAACTTTTTTTGAACCTCACGCGTGTCCAAAGGGGGGATTATAAATACATCAACAAAACACTATCTATCACAATACCTTTTAATCTACAAGGAGTGAATCTATGCCAATGGATCGAAACAGTACCGTCATAGGAATTTTTGAAGACCAGAACCAGGCCGTGCAGGCTTTAGATGAATTGCGGCAAGCGGGTTTTAGCGATCAGCAGGTGGAGTTTGTTTATCGAGAGGGAGTGGCTGTGGTTACTAAAGCGGATAGTGGGGTTGAAGACGCTACAACAGGTACAACGATTGATGCTACAGGCAGAGTGCCTGATGTTCCACTCACTTCAGTGCGCGGTCCAGCTGCTAACGACGTTCCTACAGCAGCCAAACCCATTGCGGAGTACGCCGCGGAAAGATCGCAAGGCGGAGAAGAACATCCCTTTGGGTTTCCAGCGGAAGAGGAACGGCCACAGAGAACTGCGTCTTCCACCGGTAAGGTACATCATAAAGAGAAATGTGTGCTCACAGGTGGTATTATTGGTGGAGTGCTGGGAGCAGCAGTAGCCCTACTCATTCCTGCCCTGGGACTCACCTTCGCTGGTGGATCGCTGGTGACGGTCTTTAGTATCGCTCTGGGTGCTATAGCGGGAGGTTTACTCGGAACAATTGTGGCTCACGGGATTCCTGAAGAGGACGCAAGTCAGTACGAGAGTGAGTTGAGGCCAGGTCGCACCATCGTTACGGTAAAGACCGATCATCAAAAGCAGGAGGCACTCGATATTCTCTGCCGCAACGAGGCATGGTACGCCAATAAACATGAGTGAGTATGACTTACCTCTTTTAGACGGCAGAAAGAAAGTACCACTACTCCCCCTCTTCCTGCCGTCAGGTTATTCCGCAATGACTCTCACTTGCTCTAAATCGATGACACCTCGATTAAAGAGGAGCGCTTTTTCAATCTCGGACATGTAGGCATCTTTCATAATCGTCCCGCTCAGGATGGCTTCACACAAAGTAGCCTCACTCATATTGGCGCGACTCATGTATGCCCCACTCAAGTTAGCCTTCTCCATGGTTGATCTGGACAGGTTCGACATCAGGAGCATCGCTCGACTCAAGTTCGCTTTACTCAGATCGGCCCCACTGAAGTTGGCAATGACGCAATTTGCGCCAATGAGATCGGCTTCTCTCAGGTTGGCCTCGCACAAATTGGCTGCCACAAGGTTGACCCCACATAGATTAGTCCCAACAAGGCTGGCTGCACCTAAATTTGCCTCACTTAAGTTCGCTGCTATGAGGTTTGCCCTGTCTAACCTGGCTCCTGCCAGGTCAAACTCACTCAGGTCAATTCCTCTCATGTTCTGCCAGCTTAAATCCAATCTGGCGGTCTCCCCTACCTCTTGTACCAATTTTTCTATGTCCGCCCTGGTTAATGGTTGGTTTATGGGGTCAGATGGAGTATATGTTTCAAGGCTCAATGTCGTTTCCCCCAGCGAGATACTATTGATTGTGATAGAAGCGCAAGCCGTATATGATTAATATGCATTATATCCTGGTTGGCTGGGAAGGGTTACAGGATAAGTTGTAAACTTCATGTATGCATGAGATTTCCATTCAGGTCGAGCAAGAGAAGAGGAACATACTCTTCATCATAGATGGGGATCCTCCTTTGGATGGAGCTAAAATTTGTGCTACACGCTATTGCTAAGTATAGCCATCCACTCTGAATAAAGTCAAACTTTCTTTATTCCACGCGCATGCGAGGATCAGCCAGCGTATAGGTGATATCAGTTAATGTGCTAAAGAACACAACCGCCGTACAGGTAAGAATAGGCGAGTCTGCCTGTATTCAAAAATGCATGAGAAGTGCGTTTATTTGCAAGAGATGTATGGTATGGAAACCGCGAAGAGGTGTCTCTCACGGCATTGAATGCGCGTACAGTGAGGACCCAGGTGGTCAATTACCAGACGTACCATCGCCCTGGGGTAGGGGCGAACTTACGTGGCCACGAAAGAAAAAAAGTATGCAGGAAGATATGCGTTCGAGTCAGTCCACCTATCCAGGAATGTGCCCTCTCTGTAATACACCACTCAACAGTACAGGACCCACATCTTCCCAGCATAGCATAGTCCAGTGTCCATCGTGCGGCTATGCTGGACCATATGCCCGGAGGCAACGACACCTCTTACACACTGCTGATCAGCAACTACCACCTTCTCAGGGAGGTTCATCTGTCTGGATCGATCCCGCCGTCTCAGCTATTCTCGTGGATGGTCAGGCTGGGAAGGAGGAATACACACAAAGTAACTTGCAACCCCGTTCACAGCATCAGCCGAAGAAACCGCAATCTATGAGCTCTTCTCTAAATAAAGGACCGGTCACACCTATCCCGCCACGTGCTTCGGCTCAACGTCCGAACAACGTCAAAGTGCGCCCAAAATACCCTGGTACACAGGCGCATCACCATCAACAACAAGACAATGATATCACTCGCATACCAACTTCCCCTCCGCCGACCATATGGCAATATGAATCGCCAGAATTTGAAGTTGAGAGCAGCCTTTCCACCCTGTCATTGATCGTGGATGCTCCTACACACCCGGGGTCATCCTTTTCCCCAAAACGAACAGACCGTCTACCGTACCTTGATGAAATAGACATCCTCCCTGCTCCGCAAGTATCCATGACCGATATTGATAAGTTAGCTACGAATCCAAAGAGGCAGAAATCGAACCAGGTAGATATCGATGAGATAGATACTCTGCCCCCGCTGGCATTGGCACCCGTTCCGCCTGCCCTTCCCTCAACCAACAGCGTGGTGGGCTACACGGATCAGGACAGACTTGCCCTGACAAATGAGAGAACGGACCCATTGTCCTGGACAGCTGGGAGTGCCAGTGGATCAGCATATGCGCGGCGAATTACCGAGCGACCGAAGGGCGCGAGGCGCAAACAATCCCTTTACCCGGTTGATCGTCTACGCTGGTGGCTATTGCATCCAGGTCGTATCGAATTTATTTTATGGTTGGGCGGTACTATTTTATTGTTGAGTGTGACTGTTCTACTGTTGTTTGTGATGGCAATCAGTCTTTCCAGGATTGGTCCTGGCTCTCAGCGAGGTTCTATTCCTACACTTACCAGCTCAGGCAATGGTTCCCCAGGCGCATCAAACACCGTTACCAATGGGAACCTGAAACTCACTCTCTTTGACGCGGTGCCACTTATTCCCGGACAGACACTGCATCTTCATGGCCAGGGATTCAGTCAACGTGGTAGTGTTATATTTACTGATGAAAAAAATCATTCTTTGCTCAAGCAGGATAGTCAAATCAACTCTATCCAGGCTGATGAAAACGGATCATTTTTTGTCACGCTCAACGACTCTGCCTGGGCGGCAGGGCCTCACCAGGTTGTGGCTCGTGATGTCGCCACCGGCAAGTCAGTAGATCTCCATGTCACTCTCGCGCCGGGTCCGTTCGGCAAAAATGCAACGCCTACACCAGTTGTTTCACCGCCAGGCTTGACTGCGACAGCGACGTCTACCAATGGCCCTGGTACATTTCCAACGGCTGTAGGTTCAACTCCAACCCCTGGACAACCCATACCAACAGCAGTTACTACGCCGCCGGTTCCAACGCCTACCCGACCACCATCGACTCCTACAGCGACGCCGATCGTTACGCCGACAGGAACACCTGGGACTACCCCAACAACTGGTACTACTCCCACTCCCGGCATCAATAGCTCCTCATTTAGAGGAAGTAATGCTTTGATCATGAGCGCTGCCAATAGCATAGGTAAGAGCGACCGCCTGACTCGTGCTGGCTCCAATCTGCTCGATTCCTGGAGCTGGTTGCTCATGTTGGGCTATATCCTCGCCATGTTCATGCTCGGAATAGCGGGTATACTCCACAAAAGACAGAACAATTCGTAGCGTGGGTCAATGGTGGTGATCTTTGATATCGACTTATGCACGGCATAGTGGTACAATGCGTTTCGTTAGCCGTCATTAATTTGAGGCCGCGTAATATACTATATTTGTACCAAGGAGAAATTGTATGCCACGAGGACGCAAAAGACCACCCCAAGAAAGCGTCGATAGCATACTACTGGCCATCAGTCGACGCGATAACATTGATCCTGATACGTTATCACACTATTTTGACCGGCTGGATGAGGAATGGACTGATGGTGCACGTGACAAAGTGCTGCATTTACTGCGCACCAATGATGCAGCGGCCCATGCAGCAGCTATCCTGATCTTATCTGAATTGGCGACCGAATTTGACCTGGAAGAGCTAGAAGACCTGGTTGCTGACCCCACTGTAAGCGACATGGCGAAACTCACCCTTGCGCCTGTCTTAAAAGAGATGGATTCTGAGATGGCTGATGATGGCCTCATTGAATACCTCAATGACCCTGAAGCAGCTATGCAACAGATGCAAATGCGCCTGCTTGAACTGATAGGACAAAGCGAAATGGGAGTGGAATCTGTCCTGGAAGATATCCTTTCCATGCCGCTCGAGAGGCGTCTCGGCTTTATTAACTGGCTTGGCAATAGTCACGACCCGCGCGCTGCTAATCTACTTATCCCTCTACTGGAAAATCAGACAAGTAAAATAGTCATAGCAGTAATTGACGCGCTGGAGCAGCTGGGCGAGATTGCTTCACATCAGACAATCCCTGCTTTAAACTATCTGATTGCTCATACGACAAATCGTCAGGTGAAACAATATGCTCGCACGGCGCTTGGTAGATTGACTATGCAATCGGCTCCTGGCACCGAAGATTCTGTCATGAATCGTGCTCACCCTCAGCAACTTCAATTTCATGAAGCCCGCGTAAGTCATCTCGACGGCGTAGGTTCGCAGATGATAATGCTCTCATGGCGGCGGCCCGACGACTTGTTGAAGGGCGTCAACGTTCTCTATCAAGATCAATGGGGTGTCAAAGATTGCTATGGCACTGATGAAATGGACCCTGAGCGCTGGATGGAACTGGTTAGCGACATGAATGACCAGGGTTTTGGCAGTTTTCGAGTCCCCCTGGAGTTTGGTCGTGCCTTGATTGCAGAGGCACGCGCTATCAACAAGCGTACACGTCGCAAATTGCCTATCGCCTATGCCATCTGGCGCCCCTTTCTTGAAGGAGAAGAACTAGCGGGAAAGGATACTCCAACTGTCTCGACAAGGCTAGAATCCTGGGGCCTCAACCCTGAAGTCATTCAGCTTGCACAACGCGGGGATTTACTCTACCAGATGCCAGAATTTGTTTCGTGGATGTATGATCCCGTCGATCGTATCCAGCCCTATATAGACCGCTATTGGGCGAGCCGTGACTTATTTGATATGTCCAACCTCGGCTCGCGCAGCCGTGCGCGAAAAAGTGCCCAAAGAAAACAGAAATCTGAATTAGAAATCGAAACACTCGTGAGTGAAGCAATTAGCGAGTTAGTGGATAACAAATGGCGTGCACTTTATGAGGATCGTCTCTTGCGTCAGGGTGCACTTTTTCAGCTCGTGAACAGGGCAGATGACACAAAGCTGGTACGAGCTACTGCTGCCATGCTCCATCCTGATTCCGGTATATCAGCGGAAGAACAGCCTTTCGTTCGGACAATGATGCGTCTCTCCATCGAACAAGGGCCCTTTCGTGCGCTTGCCGAAGCTCTTGAAGCAGCCAGGCTTGACACTACGCCGATTAACCTTTTCCCAGAAAACTGATCAAAGGGGCTAATCGCTTAGCTGCTGTGAATTGTATTGAATGGCTGTCCGCGAGAAATCGCGGACAGCCATTTAATAGTCACCAGAGGGGATTCATGACCAACCCGCTAATCAGCTTTGGATAAAAGTAAGTAGATTTTTGAGGCATGCGATCATCTGCCTGTGCTACCTCGCAAATCTGCTTTATCCGAGTAGCGTTCAGTAAGAGGGCTGCCTGGGCATCCCCAGATCGAACTGCCTCGTTGGCCTGCTCTGCATCGCGCGTATAGCGGATATACATACCTGATGTAATATCTTCCGCTCGTATGCCAAGTAGCGTGTCCAGTACAAGTGTATGTGCCACTGCAACGTCCAGTTCATTCCAGGCAGCTGAATGACCGCTCTCCAGCATACGTCTCTTTCCCGACTCATTCAACTGCAACAGCCAGTTTTGTTCCCTGGTGCTTACAACAAGTGGCGGCTGTTTTTCACCAACTGAGGCTAGCTCTGCCAGCATCGCGTCACTTGTCGCCGTTGTATCCAACTGCCGTACAGTGAAATACTGCGCTAGCTGCTGACTGTTTAGCGAACCCAGAGCTTCGGAACTCAGTCCGAAAAGCAAACGATGTGTCGGCAATACCAGTAGCCCTGGATCATCCACATCAATCAATGCCATCAAAACAAAGTTCACCGCGTCATCATCGTCAATATGCCGCCGCTGTTCTCGTACCTCTTCACGATAGTTCAATGCTGTCTCGTAGCGGTGATGCCCATCCGCGATATATAACTGACGCTCGGCAAAGAAATCCTGGATAAGTGCAACCTGTGCGGGGTCAGTAATTGGTTGCAAGCGATGCCCCTCGTTTACCTCATCTGTAATCTGCACTTCAGCAGCGGCAGCATAAGCGCTGAGCAACCGGCGCATTCTCCCCTGAGGGTCTTCATACATACTCATGAGTGGGCTGAAATTGGTCACGCAGGCACGTAAAAGTCGCAAGCGATCATCTTTCGGTTTTGCCAGTGTATCCTCGTGGGGGAGCACGACTTTCGCACTCCATGGTTCCAGGCGCACGCGAGCTACCAAGCTGGTGCGGGTATAGCTTTGACTATTGTGAGTAAATAGTTGTTGATAAAGATAATAGCAAGGAGTAACATCTTGTCGCAGCACACCATTTGAGCGCCACTCTGCATACGTAGTTGCTGCACGCGTGTAACGGTTATTAAGAGTGGTATCTTTTGCTAACTCCTGTCCAAGTTCCAGGCGGATGAAATTATAGGGATTGCGGGCGTAGTATGTTGCCTGGGCTTCCTTCGTAATCACGTCATAGGGTGGTGTAATTACCTGTGCCAGGTCGCCGGCCGTTTCATTCGCATACCGTATTCCACGTAGAGGTTGTACATCTGCCAAGCAATTCATTTCACTTTCTACACTTAAAATCTGTGCTGTAGCTAGAATCCTCGTCTCAGATCAATCTATTTCGGATAATGGCTCCGCGGCCCATTGTAT
>CATPCK010000832.1 GCA_955652655.1 uncultured Ktedonobacteraceae bacterium
ACGGCATCGGGCATCCCAGCAAGACCCAGCTCGATCCAGACGATTTCCTGGAGCGAGTGCTCCAGCAATTCACCATAGGCGTGGCGCAGACGCCCAAGCATCCGCCTCCGGTTCTGCTGGTGCAAGGCAGTGGTGCGTGTGTGCTGACCGGACGGCCCGTTTGCTGCGAGAGGCTGGCCTTTCTGCTGGCCGGAATCATCGACACGCCCGTCTGGAGGTTTCTCAGCACCCTCGAACAACCCTGCGGGAAGCTTTGAGATGGAAGGGTCACCATCTTCTAACTCTCTTGCACAGGGGTTGAGCAGATCCAGTTCGCCAAGACTTTTCTTGAAAAGCTCGGCGAGCTTTTGGCGAAAATACGGAGAGGGGTATGCGACCCTGCGTTCCCAGCGACTCACGGTCTTCGAGTCGGTGCCAATCTTCTCCGCGACATCTTTTTGAGACCATCCGCGTTCCTCGCGTGCCTGCTTGAGCAGCAACTGATAGTGTTTCGTCACAGCCTTGTTCCTCCATCGAAGAGGTCTCCGTTCCCTCTTGCTCGACCTCAGCGAACAAAAGCAAACTCACGTTTACTATAACATCTTTTGAGTGAGAAGTGTTGCTGAGACGTACAGGATGTGAGAAAAGACGACAGAAAGACGACTCAAAGACGAGTTTGTTGTTCTCGAAAAGACCTCTCCCCAGTACACTTCAAGAGAGAGGCAAACCCGATCAGGAGACTCTGGCCTGCGCAAAAATAGTTGCGAGATCTCTTCTCATTTCTGCAAGAGAGGTTCCTGAGTACGCATATCCTTCTCCTGTGGCGGCAGACCGCGTGACGCTCTCATGATCGGTTCTGCTCAAAAACGGGGAAGGCGAAGTGCGAGCTTTCCCAATCGGTCGAGTCGGGCGCAGGGAGAGATTTTCGCCTTCCGCGTTCAACGGTTGTCTAAGAACAAGTGTGCTCTTGTCCAGGTCCTGTCGTCGAGGGGGCTTGTTCTTAGGGCTCTTACGGAGATACCTTGATCGGATGAATGTCCTTGCAAACGAGGACAAGACAGCAATCCTGTCAGCTTACTCACGGAAGACCCCTTAGTTTACTGCATAAGGAGGGAAACAGAGCAAAAGAAGGAGAACACATCATGGCAGCTCACCTGATACAGCTCCCGAGGTGTTCAACCGCTCATCTGGGCAAGAGCTAGCTTGCTCCTGCCCGCAGTCGAGAGATCCATCAGGATCTCATGATTAAGGAAAAAGGAATCACAAGTATGACTCAAAGTCAGTTAGGCTCTCTCAAAACATTTATCGAGGCAGGAGGTACTTCCCTGCTGAAGCCAATTCGTGCGTTCTTGACAAAAGAGGTCGCCGGGCTAGGCGCAAGAGCTCTGGCACTGATGAGTATGTGTGTCCTGCTTGGCTCAGCGCTCATGGCTCAGGGGACACCGATGGCTTTTGCGGTCCAGGCCAAGCCGGTCACTGCCTGGAGCTATTATGTGAACTCCAGCAGCACAAGCACCGCCTATAGGCTGGGCTGCAACCAGGGCGCATCGGACAAGGCTCATCACCAGAGTAGCGCGGCGTTCCTGGACTTTGGCGGGCAGCTCAGCAATGGCAGTGGCACTCTGCTGCTTAACGGCAGCACGATAAGCAATGGTCATATCGAGGCGGTGGCCGAGGCGATGGCTCATGGCTACTGGGTGTGTACCGGTAGCGATACCAGGGCTGTTCTCAGGATTGGTATCGGGACCAATAATTCCTTCCAAGATGTCAGCTATGGCGGTGGCCGGACCTGGAGTAATGTGGTGACAGCGGCTGAGAACTCTATCAAGATTTCGGGCTATTCGTCTCAAGTGATCATGTACGGCGCTAACGATATTGAGCCAAGCTGGAGCAGCGCCTCAGCTGCGATCGCCTGGGCTAATGGTTTTGGCAGCGTTGGGGGCCATCACTACTTCAACTACGGATCAGCGGATGGTTGTCCGCAGTATAGCACCGGCAACGGTGGCTGCAATAACGGGTGGAACCAGTACGACGTCTATTATGTTAGTTGGGGAGCGAATCCAGCCCAGGGCACCCCGGAGATCTATTATTCCTCGCAGGCTCGGCAGTGGGCAATGATCGATCTCTACGCGCACCAGAGGCTGGGAGGGATGTATATTGAGGGTCCGTTGGATGAGCACGATCTGAATACCTCAACCTATACTGCACAGGGAGCCTGGAACGCGCTCTGGACGGATCTCTCCAACGCCCGCATCTCGCAGAACTTCCCCTACTCGCTGGAAGTACACGATGAGTGATCCGGCAGGTACGGTCATTGTTGCACTATGACGGCAATGATACTATGACGAGGTAGATATGGAGATGGCTCGATAGTGCTCTCGCTGCTGACAGTACTATCGAGCCATCTGAGTTCCAATGCAAGGAGCCAATCAGAGTGAGGAAACACGCACGCGTCGGCCAGAGGACACCCCAGCGTCATTCGCAGCCCGACGCTTTCAAACGCCGTGCTACAGCTGCAAGCACGCGTCCAAAGAGTTTACGGAGTACGCTCCAATGGTTGCTGATCTCGGCCTTTTGTGTCGCGGTCGTTCTCTGCGTTGTTGCCATTGCCAGCGCGACCCAAAGTAACAACCTGTCGCCAGCGGACAAGAAACAACAAAGCCTTATCCATGACAACCAACAGCTCACAGCGGCTAGTCCCAAGCCAACGGGTACGAATCAGATGCCCACGGCTCAGCCTGTGCCAACCCGCCAGGCCGGGATTGTGGCCATGCACCAGGGTCCCTTCCTCTCCAGCATCTTTCGCGTGCAGAACTTCTATCGGGGACCAGTTGGCAGCGACTGGGTGCTGGTCTACGCCGGCTCAAAGACTAATCCGGATGGTAGCTCTGGCCAGGGTGGCGTGGTACTCTATACCGAGACGATCAACCAGCAGGGCGGTTTTGATCTGCATCCCCTGGGCACTTTCCTGGCACCTAACAGTACGGCCCTGACGACCACTGCTGCCAACGGCAATCTGTTGACGCTGCGCTCAACCAGTGGCCAGGTCCTGACCTTCGATCTGTCGACCCATCAGTATGGCCTGCCAGTGTAGGAGAGCATTCCAAACCGGGTGCTGGCGAGGTGTGAGCAAAAATAGACGCAGATCCTCAACGAGGCGTTGCAACTGATGGTCTGCCACCTCGCCAGCACCCGGTTTGGAATGCTCTCGCCTCTATGGTCACCAACGGCGCGCTACCCTCCCAGAGATGGACTGCCTAGTCTCAGCATTCATCAGGTCTGACTGGTACTGAGAACGGAAAGGGAAACACTTTCTATGGATACACGAAGAGTACCTGAGCCGGAACGACCATCACCCTTCCAGCACTATGCCCCGCTCTGGCGCAGCTTGATCGGGTTGAGCATCGCTCTGCTCGTAGCCTTGTTCTTTTTTTCTCCGGTTGTCCTGACTGCACTCACCACACCCATAGCTGCTGTGGGTCTCGATCCCTTGTCCACCGGATTGATCTCCGCGCTGTTATTGATTGCCAGTGCCGCCCTGACCAGCGCGATGTTGAGCCGACAACGCTTAGGAGCTATGATCGGAGCCGGGGTCGCGTACAGCCTCAGCTACGTTGTGCCATTCCTTCACCAGGAACTGTTGCCACACTACGACCCTGGTGGACACCTTGAGGCGCTCAATGCGAGCGCGTTGGTACATACGATTTCCGTTCTGCTAGCCAGTGGCCTGCTCTGTGCCTATCTTGGCGCAGCCATAGGGAGCGCGCTGGGTGAAGTGTTGCTTGATCCCATCTGGCAACTGGCGCAACTGATTTGGCACACACGTCTCAGTTCCAACCAGGCAAAGAAGCAATCATCCGCTGGAGAAAAAGTGCGACAACGCAGCGCATGGCACCTTTTCTCCGCCTGGGCCAGTCTTTTCACGCTGCTGGGGCTCTTTCTATTGAGCAGTGGCATTGGCGATCTGTTGTTTTTTTCGCCTGATGTTGGGTTACACAATTCCCCGGCAGTTGCCACACGGGGCACACTGATCGCTGATAGCATGCTCAGCCCGGCGTTCCACGAGCAACGCCGTTCGTTCCTGGTTTACCTTCCCCCGTCCTATCGGGATGCGGCAACGCCGGATCGACGATATCCCACCCTCTACCTGCTTCATGGTTCTCCAGGGAGCGAATACGACTGGATCAGGGGTGGCAAAGCGGTACAATCTGCTGATACCCTCATCGGGCATGGAGAGATACCTGAATTGATCATGATTTTTCCTGATGGAAATGGACGGAGTGGGGAAACCAGTGAGTGGGGGAACAGCTTTGATCGGAAGCAACTCATGGAAAACTTCGTAGCTTTGGACCTGGTGTCCTTTATCGATCAGAAG
>CATPCK010000833.1 GCA_955652655.1 uncultured Ktedonobacteraceae bacterium
GAGAAAATATCCTTCCATCAGGAGCTTCTGGGAGAAAGTTGCAAGAGACCAGCAGGATGAGAAGGAGCGCGTTGAAGATGACCTGGTCAAACAAATGGAGCAAGCAGTTGTCTCTCTCAAAAAGAGTGGGAAAACCGTGTCTGGAAAGGCGATCAGCGAAATCGTTCAAATACCCATAGGGAAGCTGAGACACCACCCGCGAGTCAATTCGCTATTGAAGCGGATCTTCCACGAGGGAAAGGCATTGCCGGAGCAATCTGAGCAGCCGAGCGAGTTCCGCATCATTGAACGGGTGTTGGCAGTGATTGGCGCTCTCAAAGCCTCTGGGGAACCTGTCACTCAGGAGAAGATCAGCAATGGTGTTGGAGTATCTCTGTACAAACTTCGACAGGTTCCTCAAGTCGACCGTATTCTAAAGCAGGCAATGATAGAGGGGCGTTTCCAGCGAAAACAGCAATCACAACGACACGGCCAGGAGCTCCTCGAGCGGGTGAAACAGTCCATAGAACAGATAAGACTCTCTGGACGGGAACTATCACGAAAAGCGGTGGCCGAGTGCGTTGGTGTGAGCGTGACCACTCTCAGCCGCTGTGAGGAAGTACAACCCATACTCGCTCGGGTAATGGAGGTATACCGCCAAAGCGCTCATCTGCAAGCGCAACAACGAGAACGCGAACTGGTTGAATTGGTGCAGCAGACGATACAACACCTGCGGGAAAGGGGACAACGAGTAACGCAGCGGGCGGTTGGGGGAGATCGTAGGCCTATCAGATGCCGGGCTACAATACTATCGGGGATTGCGGAAACTCTTTGCCCAATTACAGGAGGAAAACCAGTATACCTATCAGCAACAAGCACAGCAGCGTGAGGAAAAGTTGATCCAGCGGATAAAGGACGCAATGCTTCAACTAAGTAGCGAGGGAAAACCTCTGACTCTTCAAAATATTGCGAATATCATCGGAATGAGTATCGCCAGTCTACGGAAATATCCGCGTATCAATGAGATGTTCAACGATTTGGTTCAAGAAAGAAAGAAACACAGGAGCGACGCGAACCGTTCTATCTCAGGCCACCTATGAATCCTCAGACTCCGCTCATCCGTTGTTGATGGGATGCCAGGAGCACCTCCTTCCCACTTTCGTTGGCGCTCACCGCTCTTGGTATCTTCAATGACACCTCTATCATCTTCAACATCCTGGTAACGAGGCTCGGCAGCCATAGCGTACCCTTACTTTTTCACAGGTACAATGGATTCTCCTATTATTGCACAGTTACGCTGGAAATTTTCACGGTTACGGTGGAAGAAATCCGCTGCTGCCGCTTACTTATTTCACAGTTACGCTGGAAACTTTATTATTTTACAGTTACGCTGGAAATCTCACTTCTCGTTGCTGTCGACGCCGTGACTGGAACATGAGGACATAGCCAGTTTCAAGGATTGAGAATATGTCTATGCCAAAAGTCTGCATTTTGAGGCGCGTGCGAGAAAGGACATTTCTTACTGGCCGCATTTCTTGATCCCAGACGCCTGCTCCCTGCGCTTCCAGCAGCCGCTGGCGACAGCGTTCAATGGCTTGCTCAGTGACATGGCCGCTGTTAAAGCTTGCAAGCAAGATTTCGTAAGGGCAGAAGTGTGGATATGACTCCAGGAGCGGCTTGAGTATACATATCTCGCTGTTGGTAAACTGCTGCTCAGCGAGCAACAACGCCCCATCGCTGTTATGAGAGATATGAGATAACGTGCCCAATACCATATTTAAGGCTAACATGTGACCTTGTGGCAAAAGGCCTTTGAGCGGGAAGTGGACGATATCATCTGGAGATTGCTTAAGAGGACGTGTAGCAGGTTTGACCCTACGCAGGGAAGTTTCTGGCATGAGTGTACTCCTTGTCTAGCTTATGCATAATGCATGCATTGCTCGCTCCTAACTTGGAGGACGCTTTTTTGATGCTTTACTTTACGACACATATTCAGGCATTTTCGTTTATGTAATCGCTGATATGGTGCCCTTTTACTGACTCCTTCCTTTATTTATAATGAACGTGTACATACAGGTTTTTCGCTACAGACGACGTGCATTTCTTTCAAGGTCAGAGCGACTTTTATGGATGTACGACAACGAGTTTGAAGTATGGTGACGCATATTCTTTGGACTTCTTGAGCATTGATTATAGCTATATCTTGTGTATATAGCCAACATTACACAAGATAGTGTGAAAAATCAAGGAATTTTGCCAGGCTGCACATCATGCTCACACAATCTTCACAATATCAAAGAGTTATGACAAATGATGACATAAACTCTTCATTTCCTATGATCGGTTTCACACCGGATGGTGGTACTTTCCTGCTAAATAAGAGACATTTCACGCAAATGTGCTTTTTTTTGCCCAGTAGTATCACAAGTATAGGATGCGCTTGTAAAACCTCTCAGCACCACTTTCTTCAAGGCATTGAGTCGCAGCATAACAAACGCTTGAAGCTGAGCATTGCTTTGCATTTACTTCAACTCCTGTGAGGAGGTTGTGCCGCGCATTCAGATTCCTAACAAAACAGAAAGGAACTGTGATACTTATGCGTACGTTACGACGGCGGACAATGAGCCGACAATTCATACGACGCAAGCGTTCCACTTCTATCGCGTATGTTGGAGCGCTGGGGACAATGGTTCTTGCGCTCATGGCAATGGTGATTTTTGTCGTGCCGCATATGTCTTCTCACGCAGCGGCAAACGTCAATGGTGATTGCACGCTGGTTGTACCTGCTAACCCACTAACGGCCCAGGGATTAGCGACGCCCTATCAATTGGTGGCTACAAATCCTGGTAATGGCCCATGCAATGAGGCTAACAAAACCCAGGCTGCCTTTGTCCAGGGAGCGGTCATCGACCCGGCAACAGGAGCCATTTCCATCTACAACCCGCTCGTGATCGATCAAGGAACACAACCAGCAGCGCAACCTGTTGTTCCGACGCTTCCCCAGGGTGGTGTTGTAGGTATATGGTTTGGGTTTAATGGCAACAATCTGACACTGCAAGATAGCAATGGCAGTTTGATAGCCGGCAAATGTGTGAATGGGATCAATGGCTCCGTCTTTGGACAGTTTGCCTACTGTAATGCTCAAACATTCTTCCAGGCCGCAAATCAGGCTATACAGGCAGGGAAACTGGTTCCTCCACCACTGGGTACCGGTCGCGATGGTACTGTTTGCCCCACTGTTCGTGACTTTGGGGTCGTTGATATGGATCAGAGCGATAACGTCACAACAACCTATCTTGTGACGGCGAATGGACAGACCGCGCAGGTGAATGCGACCAATATGGCGGCATTGCAAAATGCTCAATTGCAGGTCAACGCCAGTGACAATCGCTTACTCGCGGTTGCACTCGA
>CATPCK010000834.1 GCA_955652655.1 uncultured Ktedonobacteraceae bacterium
TCTGCTACCCCACCAATAAACCTGGAGAGCCCGCCAAGCCGTGCGATGGCCGCCGCGACATTCGCTATGGCCCCTCCCGGGTAAGGAGAGTAGCAAGCCTCGCCCAGACGTATCTGTGTAGTCGGAATGACATCAATGAGTATTTCACCAAGGTTAATGATATATTTCAATCTGCCACCTCGCTAATCCCGGGTGATTGTGGATAAGCCTCTCTTACGTTGAGAGCTACTAATAACATACAATGCTCATCTAAACATTTCAACCGCTACCCTTAGAGTAAGAGGGCGATGTCGATATCACAATTGTAAACGATTACAAGAAATTTGTCAAGGATTTTTCAAGAGAAACGAGTCAATGTTACGAAATCTCTCCAAAGTTCTGGTGGAAATGAGGTATGCAGCCTTCAGAGGACGACCACGAGGGATCGCCTCTTCGCACCAACGGAAGGTGGGCAGGGCTTGCCCCTGCCCTGCCCGTACATGTCAGGGGTTTGGCTTCCGGTGGTGGAAATGGGTGATCCCTTGTGGTCACGCTGCTCGGGCCTCAAAATGAAACGTAGCGAAATACAAAATCGATTACAATTACTCTAGCGTAAACAGCGAAAATCTGGTACACTCTTCATGAAAACGATTACAATGATCTATCCTGTCATTGTGTTATGAGGATGTTTGCTCTTACAAGAGGTGAGGAGTTCGTATGGCCAGCATCAAAGACGTCGCCGAAGCCGCGGGGGTATCAACCGCCACGGTATCGCGTGTTCTCTCCAACGGCCTGCATGTCCGCCCAGAAGTGCGCGAGCGTGTAAAGGCAGCGGTGGAACGATTAGATTATCGACCGAACCTGGTGGCACGCAGCTTGCGCTCCCAGCAATCCACCACGATTGGCCTGATAGTCTCCGACATTCGCAACCCGTTCTTTACCTCGCTCAGCCGGGCCGTCGAAGATACGATGTATGAACAGGGATTCAGTGTCCTGCTGTGCAACACGGATGAACAACCTGAGAAAGAAGCGATCTACCTCAATCTGATGCGGGATACCAGTATCGCGGGAGTGATTATCTCGCCAACGCGACGAACAGTCGCCAGCTTCACCGACTCGAACAATCCCTTTCCTGTGGTGGTGGTTGACCGCTCCATTCCGAACGTCGACGTCGATGCCGTGCTGCTTGATAATGTCGATGCAGCGTATCGCCTCACCACGCATCTCATCGAGCAGGGCTACCGGCGCATTGGCGCCCTCTGTAGTGATATGAGCACCGGGCTAGAGCGGCAGACAGGGTATGAAAAAGCGCTGCGGGAGCATGGTCTCGCTCTGCGAGCGGAACACGTGAAGTATGTTCCGCCGAAAATGGAGGCGGGTTATGCAGCGGCGTTGAAAATGATCGACACGGCTGAGCCGTCCGACGCGCTCTTCACCGTGAACAGCCTCCTTGCGGCGGGTGCTTTGCAAGCCATTCAAGAACGCCATCTCACTATTCCTGATGATATTGCACTGGTCACCTTTGACGAGACCACCTGGGCGTCGCTGGTGCAACCAGCGATCACACTGATTGCCCAACCAACCTACGAGATCGGCCAAACTGCGGCAGAACTCCTCCTGCAGCGCATTGCCGACCCGGGCCGCTCCACTCGCCAGGTGATCCTGAAAGGACAGTTGCTGGTGCGAGGATCAAGTACTCCTCGCAGGTAAAGAGATAGGGTGGACGTTGGCTCTCGTGCTACGCCCAGATGTCAGAGGTGCAGTCGCCACCAGGGTAACGCATCTCGTGGGCTCGTGCAGGACCAGCGGGCTCCTTGCCGAAATCAACGTAGAAGTTTTCGTTGATCTTCAAGCCACCGTTCTCTATATCGCAATCAATTTGCAGCAGATACGACCCGGCTTTGGCGATCTCGGGGTAGAACTGGTTATCCCACGCACTGAAGAGCGAGTTGGTGACGTACAGCCGCTTGCCATCAAGGCTGAGCTGAAGCATCTGCGGACCGCCACTAAGCTGATGACCCTGAACGCTGCCAGCGTTTCCAAGCAGGCCCCCGCACCAGACTTGCCCGGTCAGGCGAGGATGCGAGGGATCACTGATCTCGTACTGGCGAATATCGCCATGCAGCCAGTTCGAGAGGTAGAGATGCCGGTCGTCCATCGAGACCAGGAAATCGGTCACCAGCGATGGGACTGGAATGGGCCACCCCTCTAACTCAACAGAGGGTATATCGATCACCTTTTCCACCTGCCACTTGCCGTTGGATTTATGCCAGTGCCACATGTTGCTGCTGAGCGCGGCCCCGACGAACCCATGAGTACTGTCAGGATTATGGTGGAAGCGTACCTCCAGCGGAACCAAACCTTCCTCGCCCAGATCGAAACTCTCCTCAATTTCATGCTTCTCCCAATCCCAGAAGTGCAGATGGTGGCCGTATTTGCCGGCAGCTACATCTTCCAGGTTGAAGCCTTTGGTAAAGGTGTTGGGGGCAGCCCATTCACTGCTCACCATCACATTGTGGCGCGGCTGATACCAGAAGTCATAGTTGTAATCCATAGCATCCGTTTTGTGTTCCCAACGGCTTGCAATGTTGAACTGCTCGTCGAGCAGCAGGAAACCGCCGGGACCATTGCCCTCGCTATCACCGAGCATCGAGATCATAATGTTCCCGTCAGCCAGACAGTGCACGGTATGAGGAGTCGTGAGATTCGTCTTCGACTTGACCTCTTCAGGTTCGATCGCCTTATACAGTTTTGGTGCCCGTTCGTCGGAGACATCCAGAATGTGAATGCGGCTGGAGAGCGTTCCCGGAACGATCAGAAAGCGGCGCGATTTGCTTTCATCTCCATGGCAGGAGCTACAGGCATTCCAGCCAAAGTGATGCAATTCGTCACCCACATTTGGCATCGGTGTACGATGAATCACCTGCGAATAGGTTGAAGAATTGGGATCAACATCCACCGATGCCAGGTAATCTGGCTCCTCAATACCGGTTCCCACGTACAGTGCAATGGCGTAGAGCACCTTTTCGCGTTCGGCCTTCATGGCCTCTTCGGGTGAAGCGTAGCCTGGCCCACAGCTGGAATGATCTTCATGATGCATTGCATGTTCATCTGTCATACAGTAGATAGCTCCTTTCGCTGCTTGAGAGGACTTTGTTGGGACTATCCCTCTCAAGCAGCACTGCAATCTTCGCCGGTTTGCCTTCTGCTTTGCCAATGAAACTGCCCGTTGAAGTCAACGGTTCTGCTTCAGATCTGCAGGAGTTCTACTCGGTACCTCCATCTCAATGATCGTGGAAGAAGACACCATTGCGTTCGCGTCCGATCTCAGCAAAAACGGATGTCGAGGTGCTCGCCGGGGCAGAGACAAATTTGAAGCCCTTTTGTCTTGACGACCAGCCAACGGTTGCCGTGTCTTCAATGAAATTGCCGGCGAACTGGTTCGTGTCGTCGCGGAGCTTGACTCGAGCCTTTACGCCGCTCCAACGGATGCGGAAGGAGACGTCTGCGGGTACCGAGGGGCCACGGTGTAGGGTGTTCACAAGGTCGTGGAAGTCCCTGGTCTCCAGGTCGCTAAAGTCCATCGAGGCCGTTGCGTCATCGAGGTTGATGTCTACGCTCTCATCGGGGATGCGTATCGTCCAAAACAGGCCACTCGGGGCAACACCGGGGTTGTAGTCGTGGATTTCATTTGCAATGGCAAACTGCCCTTGAAAGAGATCCAGTCAGATGAAGCCGAAGGTCCCCCGGTGCTTTTTCCCGTCCACTCCAACGTAGACACCCTTCATGAAACGATTGTCAACGTCGAAGAGGAGAGGAGTGGTTTTGCCAGTGCGGGTGTCTGTTCCTGTCCCAGTACCCGTTATGTGCGCGACGCCCACGAATCCCTTAAAATCGAAGATCGTCGATTGCTCGACACCATGTACGGGCGGGAAGACGTGAAAAAGCTCCGTCCCTGGACCAAGGATCCGGCTGCCACCGGGAATGGGTCGAGGAGCGACGTGACTGTCCTCGCCGGCATGCGCAACTGCTGGGAGCCAGAGTCCTGAGCTGAGAACAGCACCTGTAGCACCAACCGATGTCTTGATGAACTGGCGGCGCGACAGCATGGCGCGTTCCCAAAAGTGGGCGTGGCCAACGTAACGATGGCCGTGGTAAGACTGCCCTTCCATGAGCGAGTCTGGTGGTGGAATAATCAACTGCTTCTCCTTTCTAGGTACTCATGCGAGACAAATAAAAAAACCGACTACGAAATGACTGTCGTGGTCGGTTTCACCAGTTGCTCCCTGCAGCCCAGGTGGCCAGCAAGAGTGAGCGCTCACTGAGGAGTAGTTCCCTGGTATACTCAATCGGTAGAGCGTTGATCCCTTTTCAGGCTGCAGATCATTGCACCCACGATACTCTCAAGAGGTATGTTGACGAAATCTTTGTTACAAAGTAGAACAGGACGACAAAACAGGGTGCCAGGAATGCCATGAGGGACGCATCACGAGAGAACTATACACTATTCTTCACCAAATCAAATATAATTAACAATTGTTAGTTTGTCAAGTGGTACTTCACTGAATTTGAAATATGATCACTAGACCTGGATGATCGGATGTGCTACCCTTAACCTGAATCTCAGATATCTCAACGCGTTGTGGAGGAAACGATGGACTTTTCATAGTTTAATGCTCGTAAATATCCGAAGGTCTCAGTTCAGGGGGGATATCGCGAATGGGCACAGACCTATGAGGAGACCGTGCAGAATGCAATGGATCTGCGTCTCCTCAACAGGATCCAGAAGGAAGGAGCGAGGAAATGAAGCCCAGCATCGACCAAACAGCTTTTGGCTCAATTACGATTGAAGGAACCGTCTTTGAATATGACGTGCTCATCCGGCTGGGCGGCCAGGTGAAAAAGCGGAAGAAGAAATTGTCCAAGGCCGTCTACGGCACATCGCACACGCTTTCCCTGGATGAGGCCAGGCACGTCTATGAAGACGGAGCGAA
>CATPCK010000835.1 GCA_955652655.1 uncultured Ktedonobacteraceae bacterium
CTGGAGTTCGCCTCCTTTTCCTACTATCTATGATACAATTTTCGTAGGCGAAACCCATGAAAGGAATGATCAAAATGCCAGACCGCCTTGTTTACTCGACCGATGGCGGAAGAATCAACACCTGCCCGCGCTGCGGGCTTCCCAACGCAAAATGTCGCTGCGATCAACCGGCAGCCGGGCAACAACCCACCAGAAAGAGCGACGGCATCGTTCGCATCATGCGCGACAAAAAGCACCGCGGCGGCAAAACGGTTACGGTCATCACCGGTATCCCCGCCACCACTGGAGAAATAACAGCCCTGGCCCAACAACTGAAGAAACTCTGTGGTTCCGGTGGCACCGTCAAAGACGGCACAATCGAAATTCAGGGCGACCACTGCGACAAAGTGCAAACAAAACTGACCGAACTCGGCTATAAAGTGAAACGAGCCGGAGGCTAAGCATCCTCTTAAGGCGTCGAAATCATCCCTTGTGACTGCCTCTTCAATATGCTAAGATAACTGTTGAAGCTTCACGTGTGATCAACTATGAGTAAGCAAACAGTGTAACCTTGCAACGTAATTATAACTGCTACTAAAAAATTATTGTACCTATCGCGGCACACCCGCCAAAATCGGTCACAGATAGCAGAAGGAATGTTGTGAGTACGCTGCACAATAATCAAGGACAATCACATCTTGCCAGGGCAGAACGGGGCATTGCTGGAATGCAAGTTACTCGGCGGGAGGAAGGTGTGCAGGAATTTCAGACGTTCTATCAGGAAAACCTCGGCCTTATTTATCGCTACGTCTATAGCAAAGTCGGTAACCGAGAAGAGGCCGAAGACCTGACGTCTCAAATATTTATCAAAGCCATACGTGGTATTGACACTGAGCGTGGCCCTCAAAGTATGCAAAAATGGCTGTTCCAGGTAGCGCGTACAACCATTGCTGACTACTGGCGTGTCTACTACCGCGTCTCCATCAATTCATTAGAAGAATTGTTAGAAGCTGGCTGGGAAGGCCCGGCGGAAGAAGAGCCTGCTACAATCAGCAGCAGGCCGCTAGAGCGTGTACAGCGTATCCTCCATGCCCTACCTGAACATTATCGAGAAGTTTTGACCTGTCGTTTTCTCCTCAATCTCTCAATAAAAGACACAGCTCTCAGATTGAGTTTGACCGAGGCGAATGTCAAAGTATTGCAGTTTCGCGCGCTCAAACGCGCCGCCGAACTCGAACATATAATGACAGGGGCATTGTAAACATGTAATAAGTGGGTTGGATACCCACGAACGGCAAGATTTGTAACAAACCCGGAGAACAATACTATGTCAGGTGAAGACCAGGAACGATTTGAAGACTATCTGGAGCTCGAACAATACATCGAGCAGCTCCAGGCAGGCAGTGTCGCCCACCCACCGGCGGAGCTGACACCCAGCCAGGCGAGTATCTATCGCATGGCTGCGCTTTTTCGCTCCGCATCTCCTGAAGCCAGTGAGCCGCGACCAGAATTTGCCACCGATTTGCAAGCTCGCCTTGAACAGGAGCTCCAACAGCGCCCCAGGCCAGCACCGCAGCCTCAGCCGCCGCAGCGCAAAAAAGAACAGAAGAAGTTGCATTATGTCTCTCGTCGCGCCCTGCTGACTGGCGGCGCGGCTGTCGCTGCCTCCCTCGCAGTTGGCGCTGGTATCGAGCACGCGATCGAACAGGCAAGTACTGCAAATACTGCAAATACCGTCAACGACCCCTATGCTGGTCGTATCATTGCCGCGGGCGTCCCCACCACCTGGCACTTCGTGACCACACTTTCCGAGCTGGGAGATAGTGCAGTCCGTTTTGCCACAGATACGGTCGTTGGCTATATCATACGCAATGATGGCGACGAGAATATTAAAGACAAAGGAAAAATTGTTGCTATGTCTGCCGCCTGCACGCATATGGGCTGCATTGTGCAATGGCAGGATTCCGACCGGAAATACCATTGTCCCTGCCATGGTGGACTTTTCACCGAATACGGTAACGTCGACTCCGGCGCAGCCCCAATACACTATATCCGCCCATTGCCGCGCTTCAATACCAAAGTCGTCGACGGCAAGGTCTATGTTGAGGTACCGCTTAAATCTACTTCCACTCCTACACAGGAATGGAAATGAGGCGCAGCCTTCTCGTCGTCGCCGTCGGTATCACTTTTCTCATTCTCCTGACCTGGCTGGGCACCCTCATCACCTCTATTGTTCCCCATCGTACTACAGCGCAGGAACAGACAACTCACACTGGTGCCTACCAGGTCACTTTGCTGGTCAATCCCAATCCTCCGCTTATCACCCGGCCCGCCGCCCTCTCGATCCAGCTGCTCTCCAGTAGCACTCAACAACCCATTACCAACGCGCGCGTAACGCTGCAGAGTGATATGGCGGAGATGGATATGAGTACTGATAAAGTGGATGCTCACCCACAAGGCGACGGCACCTATCTCGCCAATCTACAGTTTTCCATGAGCGGCCTCTGGCACGTCCACGTCAATATCTCCGCCCCAGGAACTCCCCCAACCAGCGCAGATTTCGCGGTAACAACCCGGTAACTATCAAAATGTATCGAAACATGAGTCATCCCGAAATGTACCGACAGGCTTGAGA
>CATPCK010000836.1 GCA_955652655.1 uncultured Ktedonobacteraceae bacterium
CCTCTGTACCGGCAGTTTCGATATGCTAGCAGAGGTAGTTTGCCGGGATAACGACCACTTACTCAACTTTCTCACGGAGAAACTGTATAAGGTCCAGGGGGTACAGCAGGCTGAAACCTATATGTACCTTCGCGTGTGCAAACAAAATGACTGGGCTTTCCTCTCTCAAGCGCGAGTTTCCCCCTCATCACCACATATTCGCCAGAACTCATCCCTCGAGCATTGACGTGAACCTCTTTTTGGACAATAGGTTCTATTTTGTCCGGTAAAACAATGACATGTTCCCCCAACTAGTGTATAATGCGAACATAAGTATGCTAACACAGTTAGAATAAAGTGAGATCAATGTTCTAACGTGCCCCATTGCCCATACTAAATTCAGGAAACAACGAGGGAGATGCCTTCTGATATGATGGAAACGGTTCCGTCGGGGACAATACTCAACGGACGCTATCGCATCGAGCGTGTGCTGGGCAGCGGGGGTTTTGGCCACGTCTATTTAGCCATAGACCTGAGAACGAACCAGCAATACGCCCTCAAAGAATATTTTGTTACGGGCTCTAGCGGACAGGCTCAGCTCCAGCATGAAGCTCGAGTGCTAAGTCAATTACATCACCCGAATCTTCCTGCTTTTCAAGAGGCCTTTGATGAGCGCGGCCACTACTTTGTCGTACTTAGCTATATCGAAGGCAGTGATTTAACCGATCGCATTCGAGTTGCGCGCCAACGCAACGAGATTATCCCTCTCCACCAGATTATGGGCTGGATCCTTTCGGTCTGTGACGCCGTCCAGTTTCTCCATAACCAGCAGCCGGTAGTCATTCATCGCGATATCAAACCAGATAATATTCGTATTATGCCGAATGGCACGGCCATCCTGGTCGACCTCGGTAACGCAAAAGCGACAGCCGACGGCGCGCGGACGCTTTTCTTCATCCGTCACCAGGGGACGCCCGGCTACGCTCCTCAGGAACAATATCCCGGCGGTACCGGCACCGACACTCGTTCAGATGTCTATGCCCTTGGCGGTACGCTCTATTTTGCATTGACTGCTCACGAACCACCCAGCGTTTCGGCGCGCAATCAATCTATCCAACAGGGATTACCTGATCTTCCATCCCTGCAAGAAATACTGGCCAAAAATCCTCCAGAGGATAATGCAGAGGCGAACGCCCGTCAATTCAGATTAGGTGTCACAAAACCTGCTAAACCCACACCACGTCATCTACGTCACCTGGCACAACTTGGCACGCTATCGCCAGCATTGCTCGATCAACTGAACAATATTATTCATCGAGCAATGGCTATGAAACAAAAAGACCGCTACCCGACCGTGGCAGGGCTGAGTAACGACCTTCGCCAGGTTATGGCAGCACTGCCCGCTCCACCGCCTCGTCCCATAGATCCAAATAGTACTCAACCTGACCTGCCCATGCTGTACGAGGCAATTCAGCGGGCAAAAGAAAACGCTAACCGGACATCGCCTGACGTAGCAAACCAACCTGTGTCACCACCCGCGCAAACACTGGTATGCCCACGCTGCAGTTCGCCGCTGGTTCAAAAGGCTTCCTATTGCCCAAGTTGTGGCTCTTCACTGAGCAACGTATTCAAAGACAACGCTACATCACCTACACCCATCGAACCAACCCCCAAAATCAACAGAACCCCACAGCAAGGCAAACCCCTTTTTCGCGACAACACTCTGGACAAAAACAGCGGTATGGCTTCAGATGCGCAGGCTAACGTACTGACCTACCAGTCAAACGTTCCAAAACCGGGGTCCAATCCCTCTGCATCTTCTTCCTCGCGTGGATTTATTGCTCAACCAGTAGCACAAGTTCAGCAGAAACCTGTCCCACAAATGGCTTCTCAAGCACCGTCAAGTCCATCTATGTCACCATCACCTGGGAGCCGTAATTCACCCGCTAAGGCTTCTGGCCTCAATATACCCTTGCGCATAATCATTCTAATCGTACTTGTAGTTCTGCTAGTGTTGATCGCATTCATTGTCCTGTACCAGATCAGTCATGGGCAAAACAGCCACGCTTTCCACAACAATGAAGACTGGTTCTTCCTTGGTTCACAGGTAGCACATTATGAGCGAAACTTCTCTGTCAACAATACTACCCACAGTACGTCTCTTACTCCTGGGTTATGGGCATGTCGCTCAGGCTTTCCTCCAATTACTAGCATCGCGCAGCGAATGGCTGGGCCATGAACTGGGTATTCGCCCGGTCATATGCGGCCTCGGTACACGAAGCCGGGGCCTCTACATCCATCCTAGGGGCTTTGAAGCATCGTTCCTGGCACAAGACGTTGATCCATTTCAGCAATTCATCAACCATGGGACTTATGTAAATAATGCTGAAGCTTTTATCGAAGCTGGCAAAGCGCTAGGAGCAACGGTACTCATTGAACTCACCACGCTTAATCCTCGAAATGGTGAACCTGCCCTCAGTTATATTCGCACCGCTCTGCAATCAGGTTTAGATGTAATTACCGCAAATAAGGGTCCAGTCGCCTATGCGCAATCTGAACTACAGGCATTAGCACATCATCAGAACGTGCAATTTCGCTTTGAAGCGACCGTAATGGATGGTTTGCCTCTTATCAACCTTGCACAATTTACCCTCCAGGCAGTAGACATTCGCTCTTTTCGCGCCCTATTAAATACCACAAGTAGTCTCGTATTGAGTATGATCGAACAGGGCTTTACACGAGATGAAGCAATAGCAAAGGCTCAGGAACTTGGCATTGCCGAGGCTGATCCATGGTATGATCTCGATGGATGGGATGCAGTCATGAAAACAACTATCCTGGCGAATACGCTGCTGGAGAGTCAACTTTCACCACATCAGGTCGCGCGCCAGAGCATTCGTGACCTTGCTCCCGCTGAAATACGCGCTGCCGCGCAGGCCGGAACGCCCATACGCCTGGTAAGCCAGGCAAACCGCATACAGGGGGTACCCATTGCTGAGGTGCGACCGCGCAAGATAAGCCAAGACGATATACTTCTGGTAGGCAAAGGGACAACCAGCGTAATCTCTCTAGAGACTGAAGCTATGGGAACGATCACATTGGTAGAACACGAACCAACGGTGATTCAAACGGCCTATGGAGTGCTGAGTGACCTGGTGACTGTACTCAAGCAAAAAGCTTCATAGCTCACCCATTGCCTGAACTCATTGCCACATATCAGCCAGTGAACGGCGCACACGAGCTAACCACCCCGGTAATGAAGTAGCCCACGCCAGGCGTTCCATCACATCATCGATCAACTGCTCTTCAACGCTGTGGTGACCAGGGCCATCTTGCTGCATAAAAAATACGTCTTCTAACGGGCCATTCATAGTAGCAATAGGTGAGACCAGCACCAAGGCGTCGCCCAATATTGCGGATTCGTGCGGCACAGGAGGATAAATCGCTCCATAAGCTGCTAAGAAACGGCGAGCTCGTTCGGGATCAAGACCACGTTTAACAAGCGGCCGTGTCAAAGCAGCGTTCGGTTGCCACTCTAGCGCGCTAAAATAGAAGAGGGCATAAGCCAGTTCTATAATGCGTTTCTCCCAACGCGACGCTGCCAGGTTGAAAACTGCCGTGACGCCTTGCGTTCCAAATCGAAGGTTCAGAGCATGATAGTCGCCGTGGATATGGAACTCCGGTAAGCCTCGCACAGAGCCAATAGAAACCATTGCCGACGGCAGCACCGCCTCCCATTGATCGCACCAGTTCGATAGCGCCGCTGCAACAGCTGCTATTTCGCTCTGCTCGGCTTTCCCTCGTGCCATGTTTAAATATCCCTGTACTACCCCGCCTATATGTGCCTCTGAAGGCCAACGATGTTGGTACCCTGGATATGTACGGGAAACCTGGTGGATGCGGGCGAGCATCGTTCCCGCCTCACCGACCCATACGAGGCTACGTGGCGAGGTTGTACTGAAGAGTTCTCCCTGCGGCTCCTGCTCTAACTCAAAGGAGGTGTCACCAACCATTACTGTTGGTTCCCCTTGAGCGGTGAGCCAGAGAGATGGAAGAGGAATACCTGCCCGTTGGAGAAATTGTCGAAAGGCATAACGGTGGTCGCTATCTTCTGCGATGAGCCCTTCAAGCCGCTCTCTGAGGATATAACGCTGCCCCTTGATTTCAACCAGTACGCTAAATAGCTCAGACATTGCAGCCTCTTCAATCGTCCCCAGATTGCTCCACTCGCTAACGCCAAATGCCTGCATGACCTCATTCAGATCAAGCAGGTCCTCCTGTTCATCTCTCGTAGGATACTGCTCCATTGCTATATTTCTGTCGGTAATTCTTGCCGGCTGCCCCATTCATTCCAGGAACCATCGTAGTTGGTCAAATGGGAATAGCCAAGCATAGCCAGGCTGAAAAGGATGCTTGTGGCTGCAACGCCCCCGTTACAATAAGCTACAACCTGGCGTTCTGGCAGTACACCAGCACTTGAGAATAGGCGAGCCAGTTCTTCATTACTGCGAAATGTACCGGTGACGGGATTAATTACTTCGTCGCGAGGGATATTCAAAGCACCCGGAATATGACCGGGACGTCCGTTGTCGCGCACTACCTCACCTGTATATTGCTTACCCTCACGTGCATCGATCATTGCGACCTGCTGTTGTCCTAGCAGAGATAATACTTCGGTAGCAGTGGTACGTAGGCGCGGTTGCACCACAGGTGTAAACGTGGCAGGGGGATAGGTAGGGATGCTCTCTTCCAGTGGTCGATGTTCGTGCTGCCATTTGGCAAATCCACCGTTTAGCACAACTACCTGGTCATGCCCATAGTAATTGAGCGCCCACCAGAGCCGCGTGGCAAACTGTGCTGACGGATGAGCATCATAGGCGACCACTAAATGCTGGTCTCCGACGCCTAAACTTCCTAGCACTTCAGCAAAGCGTGCTGCCGGAGCGACCTGAGCCTTGACAGCATCGTCGGGGTCAACAATATCGCTGCTCCAGTCGATATAAACCGCACCGGGTATGTGCCCTTGCTCATACTCATCACGCGCACCAATATACTGCGCGTTCTGGACTCCATTGCGCTCCACGGTACGTACGTAGCCACGCATGTCCACAATACGGATATGTGGATCGTTCAGGTGCTCGGCCAACCAGGAAGTTTCCACCAGAAACTGACTGCGCTCCATATCCATAAGAAACCTCAACTCTCTCTATGCTATGAGAAAAGACCGGACGCGTCAGGATTATCGGTAGACACAAAATGAGCAGGTGTGCCGAATACTTGCGTTGGAGTAACCTTTACAATGCTCATGGAGGCATTGGGTGTCTGCGTTGTAACATAACGCTGAACGACCAACCCCAAAGGACGCGCCAGTATCAATGCGGCAGTCGATGCTAGAACAACATTATTGAAAGAATTATACGGGCGGCGCATCCTGGCGACAGTCATAGCCGATAGGCCGGTGAGCATGCCGGAAACTGCGAGATTTGTCCCACAACGCTCGTGTATGGCCATCTCTGGATGCGTCGTACGCAACAGGGTCAGAGCCTCATTGGCGGTAGGGATTATCGCCTCAGTAGGGACATCACCGAATACGAAGAAACCGGATGCGAAAGAGATACCTGCAAAGCGCACTTCGGGATATTTTCTGCTCAGTAGAACAATGGTTGCATGCTCAAGGGCATGATTTTGTTTAACCGCACCGCCCAACAACACTTGCTGCGCGACTTGAACAAAGGGATTGACGGAGCTCATCAGTAAAATCCTTCCTAAAACAGTATCAATACGTTGTATTAAATACCACGATCTCATCACCAAAATTGATGACATCTCCATCATTCAATACAACAGGTTGATACACTCGCACATTGTTGACTAGCGTCCCATTGGCACTCTGCAAATCCTCCAGGTACCAGCGACCATTATCAAAAAAGAGGCGAGCATGACGGCGAGAAACCGTACGCCCCTGGATAATAAGATCATTGCCATTGGTACGACCAATTGTTGTGACTACCTGGTGGAAACGATAGGAGTGACCGCCCATCGGCCCATTCTGAATGGTGAGACGAGCAAGCACTGGACGACCATTCGGCCCCAGGTAGCGGTCATGAATGGCTCGTTTATCGGAGAGTTCATCTCCACAGGAGGTACAAAAAAGGCGCGTGCTCGGATTAGATGCCCCACAACGAAAGCATGGCAGCGTTACAACTGGCTGCTGGTTGTTATAAACCAGGGATTGAGAAGGAACTCCCTGACCTGCTACCGATCCCGCTCCCTCGACTGTTGAAACAGGTATTCGAGGGACTACCCCGCTCCCTCGCACTTCCAGTTGGGGCATAGTTGAGGACACCCCTGGACGCCACCGTGAGGGTATCGAAAGCTGTGAAGCGGTTAGCGCCTCTGTTAAAGCGGCGATCAACTCATCGGTTGTCTGGTAGCGATCTTGCGGAGCTTTCGCAGCCATCTTTACCACTACCTGTTCTATCGGAGCAGGCACGCCAGCCATACGTAACATTTCAACTGGCAGCGGATCATTGAGGTGCTTCACCGTAATAGTTAACGGGTTTTCTGCCGTAAACGGTACCCGGCCGGCTAGACAATGAAATAGCACTATACCAAGGGAGTAGATATCGCTGCGTCGGTCTACAGCCTGTCCAGTACCTTGTTCGGGCGACATATACTGTGGTGTTCCAATACCTGTGCCAACACGAGTGAGATTCGTTGTACCCTCGAGTATCTTAGCTATACCAAAGTCGGAGAGAAGAAGGTAGCCATCTTTGCGCAACAACATGTTAGCGGGCTTCACATCTCGGTGAACAATGCCATTATTATGGGCACAATTCAAACCCTCTGCCGCCTGAATCATGTAATCGATCGCCTCAGGTACTGCTATCGGTCGCTTCAAGCGATCCTTGAGTGTGCCACCTTCGACATATTCCATGACGATATAGGTGATGTTATCCTGCTCCCCAAAGTCATGTATCTGCAGGATGTTGGGATGAACCAGTTTTGCTACAGCCCGTGCCTCCTGCACAAACCTTTTGACGAATATTGGATCGCGTGCATGATATGCTGGCAATACTTTGATGGCAACATATCTATCAAGGTTTGGTTGATAGGCTTTGAAAACAGTCGCCATACCGCCAGCCCCAATACGCTCGACGATACGAAACTGGCCCAATGTTCGCCCGACCAGCGCATTCAAATCGTCGTTCTTTCCCTGCTGCTGAGGGTATGGATTCTCTCGTTGCATAGTAAGATGACTCCTCTGTTCCCACCATCCGATGTAGTCACCGTTGATTATACAGGCTGAAGCTATCTGTGTCGAGGGGCAACTTGGTTGTCATGAGAGCAATCACTCCCCATTGACACCTGTATGAGCATTCCTCGTCCTGTTACCCATTCGTAAGTTTCACCAGGATACCCTCGACTACCCTTCAAGTAGCAGCGTTTCTGGGTCTTCGACCAGTTCCTTGACCCTGACCAAAAATTGCACTGCTTCCCGACCATCGACGATACGGTGGTCATAGGAAAGGGCAACATACATCATCGGTCGAATGATGACCTGCCCATTCATGGCAATTGGTCGTTGTTCGATCTTATGCATACCCAGAATACCTACTTGTGGTGTGTTTAATATGGGCGTCGAGAGCAACGAGCCGAATATGCCACCATTCGTAATAGTAAAAGTGCCGCCCTGCAG
>CATPCK010000837.1 GCA_955652655.1 uncultured Ktedonobacteraceae bacterium
GCACCGTACGCGCCTTCTCACGCACAAGCTGGACGATACGTTCACCCTCATACACCTCGAAAGGTTCACGAACAAGCGTCGTTCTCTTAGCGGCTCTGAAAGCGGGGTCTGCCGCGACGATGCGGTCAAAAATGTGCTGTATCTCTGTCTCGACGGTCTCCCGCGTTTCGCCCGGAATGGTACGCCGCTCGATGCTTAACCTGCAATGGTCTGGATATGTCGAGAGTCCCTGACCTCCTTCAATCAGCGAAGCGTGTACCGAACCACTTGATAGCAGAGGATGACCCGGGGAAGCGCGTAGCGAGTGATCAAGCTCCTCCAAACCAATGAGCACTTTGCCCATCTTTACGATGGCGTCAACGCCGAGGTCCGGTAGCGAACCATGAGCGGCGGTACCCATTGTCTCAACCTCTAGCCAGGCAAAGCCCTTATGCGCAACACAGATCTCCAGTTCAGTCGGTTCGGTGACAATCGCGGCATCCGCACGATATTGTTTCACGATCGAGCTTGTGCCAATGCTGGCAAACTCTTCGTCCGAAACAGCGGTGAGGATCACATCTCCTCGCAAGCTCAGTCGCTTTGCTCTTGCCGCTGCAACCATGATGGAAGCCAGCCCACCCTTCATATCATAGGCACCCCGTCCGTAAAGGCGGTTGCCTTCGATAATGGGTTCATGAGGTCGCTCCATATATGCCACTCCAACGGTATCCATATGGGCATTGAGCATGAGCGAACGACCGCCACCAGAGCCACGCACGATACCAATGACGTTGGGCCGTCCAGGCTCTGGCTCATCCAGTTTAACTTCTAAGCCTGCCCCTTCGAGCCAGCCAGCTACAAAGCGCGCTATTTCACCCTCGCCAGGTCCATCAGTTACGAGATCGGGATTGATGGAATTGATGGCAACGAGTTGTCGCAGAAGGTCGGTGGTCTCACGCGCATCACGTATATTACGCATACTCCATACTTTCTTTTTGATTGCTCGGTGAAGGGAGATCAACCCTTGCGAGAAACTAACTCCTGAGCGATATAGCTAGCAACAGTGATGGCAGTACTGCCAGGGCCAAAGCCAGCATCATAGCCCAATTCTTTCGCGAATACATGAGAAATACGGGGACCGCCGACAATCATGAGATAGCGATCTCGCACACCCTCTGCCTCAGCCAGTTCAATTAATTTCGTGAGGTTATGAATATGCACATTCTTCTGGGTAACAACCTGTGAGACAAGGATGGCCTCCGCCTGCTCAGCGGAGGCTCGGCGCAAAAGCGCCTCGCACGATATCTGCGCCCCAAGGTTTAAGGCGCGAAAAGCGGGAAAGCGTTCCAGGCCATAGTTGCCAGCAAAGCCCTTGGCATTGAAGATGGCATCGATACCAACGGTATGAGCATCGCTTTCGATGGCAGCACCGATAACGGTGACGCGACGCCCCAACTCTTTTTCAATGAGATCGTTAATGGCATAAAAATCCAACTCCGCGTGAGCTAATTCATCTACGAGAATTTGTTCCGGGTCAAGTGTATATGAGCACGTGCCATATATGACGAAGAACGAGAAGCTGGTGTCTACGCTCTCAGCGTGAGCTACATATGGATTACTGATACCCATCAGCATAGCGTAGCGCCTTGCCGCTTCATGGGCTCGAGAGCCGAGAGGAAGGGGCAAAGTGAAGGAGAGCTGTACAACACCATCATTGGCAGTGTCGCCATAGGGACGTATCTGCATAAACGCGCACCTTTTGTAACAACATGGTAGCAAGACAAGCGCTACATCTCCTTGCTTATTGCTCATTATTTGTTCATATAATAATTAATCCTGGTGATATTTACCATAGTAACATGTCGAAAGGTTGGTTAAGATGGAAGAGAAAGTCTATCGCACTGATTTGACACCGTTAAGTTTTTTACAGCGTAGTGCTCTCGTATTTCCTGAAAAGACAGCCATCGTACACGGTAATAGGCGCTACACCTATAGCGAGTTTGAGGAGCGCGTGAACCAGCTTGCCTCGAACCTGCGCAACGTTGGGCTACAAAAGCATGACCGGGTGGCTTTCTTGTGTCCAAATACACCCGCCCTGCTTGAGGCACACTATGCAGTACCTGCCGCAGGAGGCATCCTTGTCGCGATTAATACCAGGCTGAACTCACAGGAGATTGACTTCATCTTAAGGCACTCGGGAGTGAAGTTTCTCTTTGTCGATGTTGAACTCCAACCCCTTGTCGAACCAATCAACCTTGAAGGTATCCAAGTAGTACGTATCGACGACACTGGGGCAGCGGATGATCCCTACGAAGAGTTCCTGGCGGGTAGAACGCCGGAGCAGGTAGAAAGCTGGCTTGAGGATGAAGAAGAGACGATATCGATTAACTACACTTCTGGCACAACCGGCAATCCTAAGGGAGTCATGTACACCTATCGCGGAGCATACCTCAATGGGCTTGCCGAAGCCATCTCGACGGGTATGAGCAGCAACAGCGTCTATTTATGGACACTACCGATGTTTCACTGCAACGGCTGGTGCTTTACCTGGGGCGTGACTTCCGTAGGTGGCACGCATGTGTGCTTGCGAAGAGTTGAACCTGAGCTCGTATGGGACCTTTTTGAGAGTGAGGGTGTCACTCACTTTAACGGCGCACCCACAGTACAAATATTCCTCGTTAATCATACAAAGGCGCACCGTCTTGATCGCCAGATCACTGTAACTATCGCAGGGGCACCAC
>CATPCK010000838.1 GCA_955652655.1 uncultured Ktedonobacteraceae bacterium
CGTTACTGTTTTGTGGGGCATACCCATGTTCCTGTTATCTTCCAACAGCCTGATTCTATTGCCAATGCTCCAACATTGCCACTTGTTGGAACGACGGAGAACGGGTTAGCACATCACGAGGCCGGTGAGGAACTCACCAGTGAAGAGCCTGGCAAAGACATCGAAGAAATGGCGATGATCCATCCTCAACCTGCACATTCATCGTCCATGACCGCGGCCCACGCCGAGAGTGCATACGCGGACCCGGAAACAGGCCAGTCAATAACAGAGGAAGAGGCCAATATGGTCATCGAGGGCAGTAAAAGAGGCGCTGACGAACAGAGCACTATTGATGCAGTGGATTCTCCTCCAATGGCGGAAGAAATTATCACAGAAGTCGTTGCAGAACCCGATGAAGATGCTACGTTAGATAACGAGGAAGAGAGACGGGATGACGGCAACGACATAGAGATGGGAGATGAGGTGGCAGAGGATGGACATACTGCTGATGACGCGGTTGAAAACGAGCAGCCTCCTTCTTTAGATGATGACGATACTCATGAAGTTGTAGAAGCCAGGAGCAACGCAGGAGAGGAAGATAGCGAGGGGAGCGGGGATGCGGATGAGGTGACGCCAGAGGAGATCATACTGAGCGCTGAAGATCGCCTGAACAGCGAAATTGAAGAGTTGCTGACGCTGCTGGGGTTGAGTGAGAGCATGATACAGGTGACGAACGAGATGTTCATCCCCCCGGAAGGACACTGGGAGTTACCAGAACGCTACCGCGCTATTATCAATCCTGGGGGGGTGGGACAGCCACGTGACGGTGATCCGCGGGCAGCCTTTATGATCTATGATACCGAGACGGGATTCGAGTTTTATCGCATCCCCTATGCGATTGAACAGACACAGGAAAAGATCGTCAAGGCAGGTTTGCCACAATACCTGGCGGTCCGGCTGGCCGTCGGTCGCTAATGTGTGAAATGAAACTGGTTTTTGGGCTGGGAAATATGAAATTGCTGATTGGGCTGGGAAATCCCGGGCCCCAATATGAACATACACGCCACAACGTGGGCTTTCGCGTTGTAGACAAATTGGCAGCTAAACATGGATGGAAGTGGACGGAACGGCGCAGCAGGGCGATTCTTGCCAGTGGTATGATAGGCACAGAGAAGGTTGTCCTGGTCAAGCCCATTACGTTTATGAATCGCAGCGGCGAGGCAGTGAGCGAACTTGCGCGCTGGTACAAGGTGCAACCAGAGGATATACTGATCATCTGTGACGACCTCGATCTGCCAGTTGGAAGAGTGAGGCTGCGCACGAAGGGTAGCGCGGGCGGACAAAACGGCCTTGAAAACATTCTCCATTACCTGCATACCGACCAGATTCCTCGTTTGCGCGTCGGCATCGGTCGCCCAACGAATAAACGCATGGATCCCATCGACTATGTTTTGGGCGCGCCGACAAGCGATGAGCGCATATTACTCGAGGCAGGCGAAGATAGGGCGGTTGAGGCTATCGAGATGGTTGTAAGGCAGGGGTTTGCGACGACTATGAATGTTGTCAATGCTGACCCGGAGGCCGAGCAGAGGGCGGCCGAAAAAAGACAGCGACAGAAGGAACGGCAGGAACAGGCACGCTTACGGCGGGAGGCAGCCCTGAAAGAGCAAGCAGCGGCCGAAGAGATCAATCAAACGTAAGGACGACAGGGCATTATTGTTCAGGCATCGGAAACACTATCCTCAACGGAATGAAGTTTCCCGGTGGTTTCATGGTCATCCATACCCCCCAACCAGCCTATAATTTCGGTCAATAAATCTTGAAAGACGGTTGTGTTTAGAGAATATACCTGGAATTGGCCACGTCGCTCTACATGCACAAGGTCGGCGAGTTTCAGTACCATGAGATGGTGTGAAAGGGCGGTCCGGCCTATGCCGGCTTGCTGAGCCAGCTCGCCTGCTGTGCGTTCTCCTCCACGAAGATATTTTAAGATACGCCGCCTGGTGGGGTCGGCGATGGCTTTATAGGCTTCTTGCATGTTTTACCTGACAATTCTGGACAATATTTCAATGTATACTGAAATATTAGCATAATCTGGAGATGGTTGTCAAATAGCTGACTTGATAGGTGCGTTTTAAGTTATAGGTTTCAATAGCGTTCATATGATTCCCCCCAGGGTAGTCTTGCTAAAGACTTTCGCCTGTGTTATTCGTGGTGTGTTTCACCCATGTGCTTGCTGGCTCGATCAAGCTGGCCGGTACAGCGACGTTATCTGGCTCAGGTTTCAAGCGGCCAGTCGCGGCCAGCCAGATAGCCAGGGCGATCATGGGTATAAGGCCAATAATTCCCAGGGGGACACCAAGTAGTGAATCGACGTGAGAGAGCAGGAGAACGCCGAAACCGGCCTGGGCGTTTATTGCAGCATGGGCGAGGGTTGAGGGCCAGATGCTACCAGAGCGGAAGCGGAGCCAGGCAAAGATCATGCTCAACGAGACGGTGAAGATGACCATCATGCCGAGACCGAGCCAGGGATGACCAGGATAGTTATAACCA
>CATPCK010000839.1 GCA_955652655.1 uncultured Ktedonobacteraceae bacterium
GCTTTTTGCTCGTCTGTTATCCTCAATCAGCATATGTCTCTCTCGTTTTCTACTGGTAGAGAGCATAACAGAAGGATTCCGTGATGAACAGCAAGGTTACTATAGGTCGCAGCCACCGTAATCCGCTGGTGGGACGCTCATCCGAATTGGAGATACTGCGTCAGCTTCTCTTCGTGCCACAGCGTGGTGCAAAAGCCATGCTCATCAGTCAGAAGAATGCTTCAGCCATCCCACTCGACACCCTGCGTAAACCTCAGTGCATGGTATTAGTGGGTGAGGCGGGTATCGGTAAAACACGACTGGCTGAAGAGACAAGCCGGGATGCGCATGAGCGTGGTTGGGCCGTAGCCTGGAGTAGAAGCTATGCGCAAGAGAGCACGATCCCATATCGCTTGTGGATTGAAATCTTGCGCGTCCTCATCAATAGTGACCCCTGGCAGAAGCAAGAACTACATCAACATCCGCTCGTCTACACAAGACTTACTACTCTCTTGCCGGAGTTGTATGACCAGTTGCCAGGCACCACAGCAGCTCCCTCCAGGCAACACCCGGGGCAGGAGCAGCAGAGTCTGTGGGAGGCGATTCTTGAACTTTTCAAGATGGCTATCGAACGCACTCCTATGCTTATTGTGCTTGACGACCTGCAATGGGCCGACGCCAGTAGCTGTGAATTGCTCGCCTATCTCGTGCGCAGGTTGTCTGGCTTCCCCATCGTCTTCCTCGGCACATGTCGCGAAATCGAACTGGCCCCGAAACATCCCTTGCGCCCTCTGACGGCACACATGCAGCGCGAACATACGATTACTACCTTGCAACTTCAACCACTCACCGATGCCGCCATTAGCACCCTCATCTCCAGCGCCCAGCTACCGGAGAAGGCGCAACAGGATATACGCAAACAGGCAGCGGGCAATCCCTTTTTTGCCGAAGAACTGGCTTACTCGTACAGCGCTACGTCAACTGCTACTCCAGCAAATCCAACCCCTGCCGTACTTAAAAAAAGCTCATCTCTGCCTCGCTCAATTGCCGCGGCCCTTGACCAGCGCATGAGCAAATTGAGCCGTGACTGTCAACAACTGCTGGGGAACGCTGCTGTCCTCGGTGGTTCCTTTGAATTTTCCCTCATCCGCTCCATGGAAATCAGCAACTCTGCCACCGACGAAGACACCGTCCTCGATCTGATTGATGAGGCGCTCCAGGCCGGCGTTTTGACAGAAGAGGGCAGGGGTGCGCGTATCAACTATCATTTTTGGCAGCCACTGCTGGTAAGTCACCTCTACGATGGCCTATCCGCCACCAAACGAGCTCAGCTTCATCGGCGTGCCGCCGCTATCCTCCGCCAATCCTATGCCAACCGCGAGTCGGAAGGAGCCGCCACCATCACCCACCACCTCGTTGAGGGAGGAGCTGAGCCACGGCAAATCGTTCGCTATGCCACACTGGCGGGGGATCGCGCCTACACCCTCTCCGCCTATCCCGAAGCCGAGCGCTATTACCGTATCGCCACCGAAAATGTACAAACGACCTCTGCCTCCCCAGACAAAAGCAATCAGGATGTCTCCTTTCAGGAAAACCATGCGATCCTGGCTTATCTCCTGGAGCAATTAGGTGAATGCATTCGTATCCAGGGGAATTACGAAGAGGCTCGTCGCGTCTATGAGCAACTCCTGCATGAGCGAAGTTTACGACCACATCTCACAAAATCAGCCGAAACACAGCGAGAAGCCCAGATCGATGCCCTGCTCTTAAGTGAAGTCGGCTGGACATGGTACTATGCCGGGGATTATACGCATACTCGTCAGTATTGTGAACGTGGTGAACGGGTATTGCGCAAAGCAGGTGTCAAAGGTGGTCCAGCATGGGCCAGGCTGTATTTTCTGCAAAGCTATATGTTATGGCAGGAAGGCAAATATGACAGGGCGCGGCTCGCGGCCAATGAAGCTCTACAGCGCTTCGAGGAGATGCTTCCTGAACAACGATCCCAGCATATCACCACCGCTCCTTTGACGCGTACAAGACGTACCCTGGAAGGCGACCCGGTTGACGTAGCGCGTACCCACAGGCTACTGGGCGCTTTGGCCAATAGTGTTGGGCAACTCACGGAGTCACTCACTCACATGAACACCGCTCTGGCCATCCTTGAAGAGCACGATCATAAACGCGAAGTAGCCCATGTCTCATGCAATGTGGGCTATGTCCATTTGCAGAAAGCGGAACATGAGGAAGCGCGGTCCTTCCTGCGCCGCTCTCTCTCTCTTGCGGAACAAATAGGTGATATACCGCTCACAGCGGTGATTTATAGCAACCTCGGCGTGCTGGCTGCACATACAGGAGATCTGCTTGATGCGGAAAACTGGTTGAAGCGCAGCCTGGCCCTGGCAGAGCAGACGAGTGACCAGGTCTACTTAAGTACCTGGAATGTTGAGCTAGCCGCTGTCTACCAGGATCTAGGCAGGCTATCGGAGGCATGCATATGTCTTTCCCGTGCCCTGTCAATTGGCCGCGCCATACATAATGCTCCCTGTATCGGTCTTGCCTTAATAGCTCTCGGTAATCTGCGCATTGCGCAAGCGTTGGCATTCCGGGAAGAACAGGCTGCTCAAGGACAGGAGACTGGTTCAGCCTCATCTTCAGCGAAACAGCAGGATCAGTTTCGCCGTTACCTCGCGCGTGCAGGTAAGACGTTACAGCGAGCGCTCACCTTTGACAGGTTGGAGGCAGAGGCCAGGAATAGAGGACAATTGGCGTCAGCGCAGGTCTCCCTTTTGCAAGGTGACACGGAGACCGCGCATCTACAGGCTCTCCACGCCCTCAAAAAGGCCCGTCAATACGAATTGACATGGTTGGTTGCACGCTCTTACAGCCTGTTAGGCACTATTTTGTCCGCGCAGGGACAACCACAGGAAGCATATCAATATTTTGAACAGGCCCTCCACATATTTCGTCAGTGTGGTATGCGCCTGGAAACAGCCCGTACTTTACATAACTTCGCTCTCGCTCTACTACAGCACAAAGATAGGACAGAGATCAGCCATCAACAAGCGTTGGGCTACCTGCAAGAAGCCTTCCAGATAAGCCGCGCATGCCATGCCCCCCTCACTGAACGGACAATACCGTAGGGGCGACCCATGCGGTCGCTCTCATCCTTCTCCCTCATTTACCCATGACGCATAAATGTATTCAAAAGCAGCTCCCCAACATACACCAGGTGCCAGGTAATCAAGCCAACAGTCAGTAAAGCTAGCGCGATATGAAACACTCGCCAGTAGCGAATAACGTAGCGATAAAACTGTTCGCGCTGCATCGCCCGCCCCACGGTGTGTATCTCTGCTATATGCTGCTTTACTTGGTACATCGCCATACCCGATTGTACAGGTATCTCGTGTTTATTTGTCATAAAGTTATGTATGTCTTCCTCACGGATTACTTCACCGGGTGGAGCTCCAGGCTTAATAAACGCCAGGTCCCATGGCATACTCAGCGGTTGTCCATCTCGATAAAAGTTATTCGGCGACTCCTTCCCTGGTGCAGCAGGAAAATCTTGTAGTTGGACAGGAGAAGTTGGATATGGGTACCTATGCATCAATGATGTGGAATATACAGCATTGGCCTGCGTTTGTAAGCTTCGCGAAATGTTCTCTACACGATCTTCCCCTTGTGCTGTCAGAATTGTATCGACCTCATTCGCGATCAACCATGGCATAATGCGATCCAGCATTCGACCTACAAAACCGCTAATTATCAGCGCTATCAAACCGTACAATGCATAGGTACCAGTTTTCGCGTTAAAATTGCCGAAAGAGTGCATGAGTATAAAGGCTATACCCATCACGGCGAAAAAGACATGCCAGTTCAAAGCTGCATTTAGTTGTCCCATGGCAAGCTTGTGCGAACGGCGCCGTATGACATAAAGCACAGTGGCAAGCATAGTGCAGATAGTACCGGCGATAGCAAAGCAATACCCGACAAGACTGTCAGGAGCAACATCATTGCCAAGTTGGCAGTACCAGCTATAAAATGAGGCACCCGTTCCAACAACGATCACCGTCACAAGCAAGCCGATCACCCACGAAGGTCCCATATGCAAATACAACCAGGGATATCCCTTTTCAGACTGCACCTTTTGCCGTTGGCGTGGAGACAAACAATCACTCCTTTCTCCCAGAACGCAGTAATCGCACTTTCAGCCACATCATCATCGCATCGCGGTGTAATCCTACAGGACAGGGAGCAACACATGCTCCGCATTGATAACACGCACGAGCAAAACGTGCTATGGGTGCGGATATTGGCCCGGAGAACGTCTCGACGTTCAACACTTCGATCTTGATGGGCTCGACGAGCGCCGGGCAAACCAGCAAGCATTCGTTACAGCCGATACATGCACGCAATTCCTCTATCACATCTTGACTTGTCCTGTGTAGAAGGACTGGTACTGGCTTTCGCATCTCCCGTTCTTTCTATTGAATATTGTGGCGAGATGTAGTGGCGACCCTTGCGGTCGCCAGGCTGGACCCTCTATCGCTCCGATTCTACCAGAGGATAGCGGATGCTTCGGAATTGAGCGCCAGCGGTTATCCTCGGAAACGTTGTCAATGGTATTGATCCAACAATCGAGGGTGGTCGCGCTACCTCATGTTTTCCCCTATCCGGTGACTGGCGAGCATCACTTTCCGGCTGTGACCGTGTCACGGGAAGTGATAGCCTTTGTGTTGTTCTGACGACAGGAAGCTTCCCCGATGTTGCCAGCTCCCTTACCGAAATCGAGCTTTGTTGTGAGAAGTACTTACGAGCGTCGAAATGCCCTTTGAGTAGTGCCTCCTTGACAGCGCCAATAGGCACACCTTCATCGATCAGACGTTTAATGGCCAGACCATCTGCCTGTACCTGACCAAGCGAGATGTAGCCAATGAGTCGGTCATCAAGGATCGTCAAGCGGCGATACGTACCCTTAAAGCTATCGCTGAGCGTCACAGAGCCCGCGCTATCTGCCAGGGGACTGCCGACGGTCAATAAGGAAAGATCACTTAAGCGAGTCGCATGCCATGGCACACCAAAAGTCCGTGTTGCCGATGCCATCTTTCCCGTCATCGCTGCAGCCGCGGTGCACCCCTCTATGACCGCTGAGTACCATTGCGCCCTGATCTCATGAACACCGCTCTGTGGATTATGGATTGCGGCAACATCCCCCGCAGCATATATACCGGGAACGTTTGTACGCAGCTGGTTATTCACAAAAATCCCCTCATCGCGTTCATACATCATGGGCAAGGTACAACGTTCTGCCAGGGTAGTAACGGGTCTCATGCCTGTGCATACTACTACCAGCTGGCAAGGGATCATCTGGTGATGGTTCGTCACAACACCTGCTACTGCCCCGACATTTCCGGCGATGCCCAGAATCTCCGTCTCAGTGTACACCAGTGCCCCTGCCTGCTGAATATGTTTTAAAAGAAGATCAAAGGCACGCTGATCTAATGCCCTCGATAAACAGGTTTTCTTACGAATAAGCCAGTACGTACGAATACCCAGGTAGAGCAGGCTCGTCACTGTCTCTATAGCATGAGCGCCCCCGCCAATTACTACCGCTTCATCTACTTCGCTCAGCCTTCGACGCAGGTTCATATAGTCCTGGAGTCGGTGCAGCGTCAGCACCCCATCGAAATCTCGGCCGGGAAGATGAGCAGGAAGACCACTTGCCACGCTCCCCGTGGCCAGCAGCAGTGAACCATAACCTACCGTGGATCCATTTGACAGGCACACGTATTTGCCTTGTGCATTGATCTCTTCAACGCGCCCATGAATTATCTGAATGCGCTGTGCCCGCTCAGTGCCTACCGGGTAAGCCAGTAGTTGCTCTCGGTCCAGCTTGCCCATAACAAACTGCTTCAGCGCAGGAGTGTTGATCGTAGGATGACACTGTTCAGTGATCATGGCGATACGTATATCAGGAGCAAAGCGGCGCGCTTCTATTGCCGCGGTCAGCCCGGCAATGCCGTTTCCCACAATAACAATATCGGCACCACCTTGATAGTGCCGATCCGCTGTTTTTGCAGCTACCCTCATGTAGTTCTGCATGCTCATAGCACACTCCCTCTGCTTTTTTTTAATCCACATCCACCGCAATCAAATGATTATGCGATCCTTCCACATAGAAAACATAAGTCAAAGCCTGCTCATAGAA
>CATPCK010000840.1 GCA_955652655.1 uncultured Ktedonobacteraceae bacterium
ATTTCGTTCAGACAGTAGATAATGTAGCAATGAAGTGGGACGCAGATTGCATGCATCCAATAATGCCGGGTCGGCGAGTACCTCTAAAGGTGGGCCATCTGCCACCACATTGCCTTCTTTCAACAGCAGAACACGCTGTGTGAAACGCAGCGCCAGATCAAGGTCATGCGTAATAAAAAGCAAGGCATCCAGTTCGGGTAGACTTCGTAGGTACTCCATAAATGAAATATACGAACGGTAGTCTTGCCCCGCCGTTGGTTCGTCCAGCAGCAAAATCTTGCCCTGCATTGCAAGAACCGAGGCGATCGCTACGCGTTTCTGCTGGCCAAAACTCAGCGAGAAGGGAGAACGCTCCTCAAACGCTGCCACATTCAATGCCTCCTCTGATTGTCTGACCGCTGCTTTCAAGCGTTCAGCAGGGAAGCGCAGATTCTCCGGCCCAAAGCTTACTTCTTTGCGCACCGTCGAGGCAAAAAGCATGGCGCTCGGACTCTGGAAAACATATCCAATGCGCGCCGCTAACTGTGCGACGCTTAAGCGTCGTGTATCTTCACCGTAAAGCTTCACCGATCCGCTGGTCGGTCGTAGCAGGCCAAGTGCCTGCTTCACCATCGTCGTTTTGCCAGAGCCATTAGGACCCAGCAGCGCGATCGTTTCCCCCCATCGTACCTGGCAGGAGACCCCGTGCAAGATCTCCTCCGAGTATGAGCTATAGCGATAATGCACGTTTTCGAACACCAGGATCGGCTTATCCTGGTCGCTCACCCTGCTTGCCCCGGTCGTAATCGGTCTGACGAGCAGCGAGCGTACCTCTGCTGGATCGCTGGTGGTGCGCAGCGTTGACTCGATCGGCAGTTTGACCTGTGTCGGGTCGGCTATCTCCAGGAAGTCGCGTGTGTTCCCAAAGAATACTTGCCGTCCATCTTTCATCAGCAGCACCTTGTCGGGCTTGAGGCGTAAAGCCTCCTCGACGCGGTGTTCAACAATAATGACGGTATGCCCTCTGGTGCGCAAGCCAGTAATCAGCTCTTCCAATTCATCCACCGCTCGCGCATCAAGATTGGCAAATGGCTCGTCAAACAAGTAAAGCGAAGGATTCATCACCAGGATACCAGCGGCTGCTACCTGCTGCCGTTGTCCACCTGAAAGGGCAAATGTAGCCTGCCCTTTGTAATGTTCCAGGTGCAATTGCTCTAATACCCCTGCAATACGCTCCTGCATCTCTGCGCGCGGCGTATTCATATTCTCCATGCCAAAGGCGATCTCCTGTTCAACCGTACTGGCAATGATCTGCTTATCTGGGTCTTGCAGCATCGTACCTACCTGTTGCGCGAGATCACGCAGCGTCGACCCTTTGATCGAGTGCCCTCCTAGCTGTATCTCGCCGCTGAGCGTTCCATGATAGCTATTGGGAATAAGGCCATTGAGACATTTGAGCAGCGTGCTTTTTCCACATCCACTGGGACCGGCAATCAGCATCAGTTCGCCCGCGGGCAGGGAAAAAGAGATATCTTCGATTGCCTGGGGCTGCTCGAGAGGGGGTTCCGCGGTCGTTGACTTGTGATGTTTCGTTTCAGGTTCATCATCCAGGGAGCGGTAGCGAAAAGTCAGATTCTCTACCAGCACCGCTGGTGGTGTTGGTGTGCCGGTATCGGCTGTATTGTCAACATGTATGGTCATTGGCGGTAGATTTTCCTTTGCTGCCGTCAAATGTGTCGATGGTTACATTCTAATAGGCTGCACGGTTCATTGTCAATGACCGCGCCAACCCGGCAAGTCTTCTCTCTGTTATAATCTAAGAAAAGCTGTTTATATTCCAGGGGAGAGGAACTCCATGTATTCAGACCACCTCTACACAACACTTGTTGAATTAATCCACCTTCCCAGTACCTCGGGCCACGAAGAAAACATTCGTGCCTACCTGGCACAATACCTCTCCTCGCTTGGCATGAGTTCACAGGTCGACGCTTCGGGCAACCTCGTCGCCATACTCCCCGGAGAAGGCACTCCTCTCTTGCTCAATGCCCATATGGATCGTGTGCCACCCGGCCTTGGCCACCAGCCCATCTTGCGGGACGGCATTCTCTACAGCGATGGCACCACCAATCTCGGCGCCGATGATGCCGCCGGTATAGTGATCATTCTGGAGGTTGTGAGGCGCACGCTTGAACAACAACTGCCACACCCACCACTGCTCCTTCTCTTCACGGTCCAGGAAGAGGCCGGCCTCTGCGGCGCGTCCGGCTTTGATAGTGTGCCGTGGCAAGTCGCCGACGGTATCGTCTTCGATAATGCCTTTGAGGCTGGCGTCGTCGTCTCCAGGGGAGCAGCGTACGAAGCGTTCGACGTGGAGATCACCGGCCGCACCGGTCATCCCGGCAAAGACCTGGCGCAGACCATCCATGCCATCGATATCTTTCGCGCGACCAACTACCCACACGGTTCGCTTGCCAACGATCAGACTCGCATCAATATTGGTCGTATCAGTGGTGGCAGTGCGCGCAACGCCATACCCGCTTCCCTCTCCATCGAAGGCGAAATGCGCAGCTTCGAGCCACCTGAAGTGCGCCAACAATACAAGCAGGCCCTACAGGAATCTTTTGAGCAAACCGCCCTTCGCTTCGGCGGATCAGCAAAAATCAGCTTCAAGACGCACTCCAGCGGCTACGAGATCAGCCCTGACGAACCTCTCCTGCAGGTTTATCGCAGCGTGCTTGCCGGGCGCGGCGCGGCCCTATTCATGAAACCAACCTTTATCGGCAGCGATACCAGCGGCTTGCGCCCCACCATCAAAGCTTTCACTATTTCCACAGGCGTCGTCAACGAACATTCCGTGGAAGAATATGTCGCGCTCGATCCACTCGAACAACTGGTAACCGACACCCTCCAGCTGCTAACCCTGTGGAAACAACACCCGCAGAGCTCATAACACTTACTCGATAAGACATCCTCGAAAGTTACCGATAAGCTTGCGAAGGGGCTTCGTACCCGTAGGGGCGGGGGTGGTTGGGATGATGGGTGGGGACGCTTGCGTCGCCCTCTTCCTGTTTTCATGAGCGTCTTCTCCCTCTTGCCAGGGCGACGCAAGCGTCCCCTCCCCCTTCCACACC
>CATPCK010000841.1 GCA_955652655.1 uncultured Ktedonobacteraceae bacterium
ATCGCTGATAGCGATAGTATTGAACTCCATCGGCGTTCCGCCAGCCGCTCGTATGCCCTCTTTCACTCTGGCGGCAAGGGAACGCAAATGATAGTTACAGGGCATGGTTTCGATCCATGTGTTTGCCACGCCGATGATTGGACGAGCCAAATCATCATCGGTAAATCCAATACCTTTGAGCATTGCCCGTGCCCCTGCACGATCACGCCCATTCGTGATAATCGAGCTGCGTTGTTTGGGATCGAGTGTCATAATCGCCTCCGTTGCTGCCGATTCTTCAGCACAATGCACCTGCTGACTCTTGCGGTCATCATACCTTTATTTCTCTGTCCGCATCCTGTAGCAAAGTTAGGCATTACAGAGGAAGCAGTGTCAAGTTCAACTATACGTTGGGGGGAAAAATTACTTCAATGCCTCAGTTTGCTATAATTTTAGTAGAAGACGCTGGTATTGCAGAAGTAATATATGTTGCTCCTTCTCAAAGTAAGGAAGCAGCACAAGGAGCTACAGCATGAAAATCGTCGATGTCAAAACACATGTAATGGGGACGGCATGGAGGAATATCACCTTCGTGCGGGTAATCACCGATGAGGGGCTAGAGGGTCTTGGCGAAGTACGCATGCTCAATCACACGGATGCCTTGCTAGGGTATTTTGCGGAGGCAGTGCCAAACCACATCCTTGGCTCTGATCCATTTAATGTTGAAGACCTCGTACAGCGTATGTTCCGCAATGATTTTGCTCGTGTGGGTGAAATCGCTATGTCCGCTATCTCGACTATAGAGATCGCATGCTGGGACATTATAGGCAAAGCCCTTGGGCAGCCAGTCTATAAGTTGCTAGGCGGGGCTGTGCGGAATCGGATTAAGGCCTATGCCAACGGCTGGTACACCGTCGAACGGACACCTCAAGAGTTCCATGCAGCCGCCAAGCGTGTGCTTGAAAAGGGCTATCAAGCCCTCAAGTTCGATCCCTTCGGTGAAGGCTTCTACGAACTCGACCGATCCGAGAAGAATAAAGTGATCGAGCTTGTCGAGGCCGTGTACGATGCCGTTGGTCCCAATGTAGAGATTCTGATAGAAATGCATGGACGCTTCAATCCAGCCACTGCTGTGGAGATGGCACGTGAGATTGAGCGTTTCAAGCCATCCTGGGTCGAGGAACCAGTGCCGCCGGAAAACCTTGCCGCGCTCAAAAAAGCCTCAGAGAAGATTACTATTCCAATAGCAACGGGAGAGCGTATCCATACGCGCTATGACTTCCGTGAACTCTTTGAGCTGCAAGCGGCAGACATCGTCCAGCCAGATATCACGCACTTTGGTGGTCTGCTGGAGACAAAGAAACTCGCTGCCTGGGCCGAGACCTACTACATCCTTGTTGCACCGCATAACGTTGGAGGCCCGGTTTCGACGGCGGCCGCGCTACACTTTGCGGCATCCACGCCTAACTTCAAAATTCAGGAGCACTTCAATGATTTTGCAGAGGATTGGGTGAAGGCAGCTGCGCCAGGGAACCCGGAGGTGATAGGCGGCTATTTCGCATTGCCAGAGGCTCCAGGGCTAGGGGTAAAACTCGACGAAGCCATCATCCAGGAGCATCCACAGCAACGTATCTTCTTCAACCTGTTTGCTGAGAACTGGCACCGTCGTCAGGCAGTGCAACCAGGATAAGGGAAGGTTGTGGATGGGCGTGGGGGCTCAATGATGACTTTTAACACAATCATTTGGATAGCGGAAGATCCACCGAGGGCCGATAAATCGGCACCTACTGGTAGCTGGATGATTGTGTCAAAGTGCATCATTGCGCCCCTACGTCCGTTTCTCATCCATTCTTGTATTTCATTCACCATTATTCACAGAAAAGTACAAGTGCGGATAGTCTGTTCGACGACGCCTTGAGCAGCAGCCATCGCTTCTTGCATAAGATCGAGTAAATCCTGGCCCTTCTGGCGAAGATCTGGCTCAGGTCCAATGCGCACTCCCCAACTGGCTATCGCTCTGAGGAAAGCTGTCCGCACCTCGGTATTGATATTCAGCTTGGCAATTCCCATGTGTATTGCTTGTTGGATATCTTCCCGCGATATGCCACTTGCGCCGTGCAGAATCAGCGGCACATCCACCTGAGCAACTATTTGCGCTAGCCTCTCGAAGTCGAGTGGCGGAGGGTTCGGTACGTAGCCGTGCACATTGCCAATTGACACAGCTAACATGGCTGACCCGGTCGCAGCGATAAATTCATGTGCCTGAGCCGGATCGGTAAGGGAAGACTCAATCTCTTCGACCGTTATACCATCTTCTGTTCCCGCCAGATACCCCAGTTCGGACTCAATTGTCTCGCCATAGCGTGCGGCAAGCTCCACGGCTCTTTTAGTGAAAGCCATATTCTCGGCAAATGGCTGGCGCGATCCATCGGCCAGAGCTGACGAAAGACCCCAGGCAAAGCATGTCTCAATCAGGCCTATATCTGAGCAATGATCCAGGTGAACAGCTACCGGGACGCGTGCAACTCGTGCCGCTGCCAGAGTGGCCATTGCCAGAGGTTCACCGCCAGCCCTGATTGCCTGTACGCCAAGTTGTAGTATGATGGGTTGGCCGAGTTTTTCGGCAGCCACCACGATAGCCCGCGTTAATTCCAGGTTGTAGGTATTGAAGGCTCCTATTGCCACCCCCCTACGACGAGCTTCCTGTACAAGTTCGATGGTGTTCACCAGCATAGGAATACGTTCTCCTGCTTTGGTTTGCAATTCACGGCTATAACATGATAAGACATGCCTGGGTATCCCGCGTGGGGGCGCATTGCATTGCGCCCAATAAGCATCAATCTAACGAAATGTGGATAGGTCTCCCGCCCCTACAAGATAACCCCATCCTTCTTCGTATTTCCCATTCTTTTTTCTTCACTTGACGCCCCTGGGCGCAATGAATTGCGCCCCTACAAATTGTATTACTCGCCACTGAGCAGCTTCACGGCCTGCATCAGGCTCTCGGGGCCACCCACATTTCCAGGGAACACGATATACGGCACACCTTCGAATCTCGACTGCGGTCCGCTCTCCAATCTCCAGACTGGAACGCCTGGAAAAAGTTGCCCTAACACACGGGCTCGCGCTGCCCCCAGGCCCTTTTGCGCCACATCATGACTTGTAATACCGCCTTTCGCAATAATAAAACGCGGTCGGCTCGTCACGTGATGCAGGGCAGCGATCAGGGCATGCGATACCTTCTTCCCAATCTCAAGATTTTCGGCCCGGTTTGCGCTCGTCACCAACTTGCGGCTGGTATAGACTACTCCAACATATCCAGCCTTTATTGCCGCTTCGAGTTGCTGGCCTACTTCACGACTGGCCGATTCCGCCCCGGTAGTACTGCGTATCACCCGCTCAACAGGAAGCTCGATGCCTATCACATCTGGTAAAGCCAAAACGTTCTCAAGCTGCTTACTACTATCCGGCACATACGAGCCAACTACGACCATTCCTCCGCCCTTTACTGCCTGAACATGCCCGAGCACCTCGTCAGCTTTCAGTAGTGGCTTGATTGTGACGGCGCCTCTCAGGCGAACAAAACCCGCAGCCGTCCGGTACAGGAAACGCTTCCCTGCCACCTCTGCCTGCAGTAGACCCAGCACGACTACCGCCA
>CATPCK010000842.1 GCA_955652655.1 uncultured Ktedonobacteraceae bacterium
GTACAAGCGGCCGCTTGTACGGGTCGGAAGCGCCTTCGTACCCGTAGGGGCGGGGGTAGGGTTGAGCGGGGAGGGGACGCTTGCGTCGCCCTCGTCCTGTTGCCGTGAGTGCTTCCCTCCTCCAGCCAGGGCGACGCAAGCGTCCCCACTCCCTATCCACTCCGCTCCCGCCCCTACGAGTACGGTTCTTCACTTCCCCTCAAAATACCTACCTGTGTAAGACCTGCGGCGCGCAAGTGAACTGAGCGTTATTCCTCCTCGCTCCTCCCCATACCTGCTCCCTCTATAATCTCAAGCAATGTTCCCTCATCGTAGTGCCAGCATGGATGCTTCGTGCTACGCACGAAGCAGACAAAGAACTCTGTCACTCCATGACGGGGTTTCAAGGCAAGTTTCGCGGCTCCAAGAGGGACCAACCCTACCGCCGCACCCGCTTCCAGCACGCGGCGCAGCGCTGTCACCAGCAACGCGGGATCATCGATCTGCCCGCTGCGTCTTGCTTCCGGGCTCTCCACTTCGAAGAGCGGCTTGAGCAGGGACAGCACATATCCTTCAGGTTCAACCAGCGCCGCTGCCATAGGCAGCGCCTTCGTCAGCGAGAGATAGGAGAGGTCGAGCGTGACGAGCGACGGTGGCGGCTCCAGGCCGCTTGCAACCAGGTCACTGAGATTGGTGCGTTCCAGGTTGCGTACTCGCGCATCAGCACGCAGGCTGCCAACCAACTGGCCATAACCAACCTCTACAGCGTAGACAATCCTCGCCCCGTGCTGCAGCAGGCAATCCGTGAAGCCTCCAGTAGAAGCGCCGCAATCAAGCGCCACGCGCCCTGCCACGTTGACCTGAAAATGCTCAATCGCCGCCTCAAGTTTATAACCACCCCGGCTGACATAGCGATGCCTGCCACGCACGCGCAGCACAGCATCACGGGGCACAAGCATCCCCGGCTTATCGATGAGCTGTTCGTTGACCAGCACCTGCCCCGTCATGATCCACGGTCGGGCCTCCTGTGCGCTCTCGAAGATGCCGCGTTCAGCAAGTAAAGCATCAAGCTGGCATTTACGTGTTCTTGCTGGCTTTGACATCTGCCATCATCCCCTGCACAAAGCGGATTTCATCGCGGTTGACAGTGTGGCCCAGGCCCGGGTAAAGCCTCGTTGTGACATTGGCACCAAGGCGCTTGAATACCTCGGCGGATTGCTCCACCCGCTCCCGTGGAATGTGGAAATCGTTGTCGCTGCAGCCAAGAAAGACGGGCGTACCCTCTAACGAACCACCATAGTTGCGCGGCGTATCATCGGGTCCGATCAGCCCGCCGCTCAAACCCACCAGGCCGCCGTAACGTCGAGCGTTGCGGGCAGCAAATTCAAGCGCCAGGCATGCTCCCTGCGAAAAACCCAGCAGCATCGTGCGTTCGGCCGGGATACCAGCATCAGCCAGTTGTGCGAGTATGGCCGCGATGACGGCAAGCCCCGATGAAAGCCCCGGCTCATTACTGGCAATGGGCGCGAGGAAGCTGTTAGGGTACCAGGAATTCCGCGCGGCCTGTGGCGCTATATAGGCAAAGTCCGGCTGCTTGAATTCAGCGGCCAACGCCAGTATGTCTTCCGCCGCGGCCCCGCGACCGTGGAGCATCACCATGGCGGCAGTTGCTTTATCCAGCGATTCGCCGGCCACCAGCACTGGCTGTCCCTGGTGTGGTCCCGCGCTCTTCTCTGCTCTTTCGCTCATCACCTGGCCTCCACAGGATGCCATTGTGGTGCCGTGACCGGGTGCAGCTCCCGCTCGATCACACCGCGCTTCCCCTCCAACCATGGTGGCAACTTCAAATCTCGTCCAAGATCGGTTATCGGCTCATCGATAGCAAAGCCCGGCCCTGCCGTTGCCAGTTCTACGAGGTGACCATCAGGATCGTTCATGTAGATACTCTTAAAGTAAACGCGATCCAGCACAGGGGTCACGCGCAATCCGGCTTTCACCAGCTTCTCACGCCATACAAGCTGTGTCTCTTCATCGGGCACGGCAAAGGCAAAATGGTGTGTTTGCCCTGCACCCATACGCACGCGGGGACTCTTGCTCGGACTGCGCTCAAAGTAGGTTATCAAGGTGCCGGGTCGTCCATCTCCCACGCCCCAATACCAGTGCGCCGACGTGGGATCATCAAAATTGGAGGTCATCTTGACGCGCCGCATACCCAGCAGGTCTCCAAAGAACGCCTGTGTCCGCTGAATATCGCTGCCAATGGCCGTGATGTGGTGCAATCCTTGACTCAGCGCCATAGCGCTTGTGATCGTTGACACCGGCTCCGGCCATGTCTCCGCCTGGATGCGCGCCTCGTCCCGGTTATTGACAAGCATCTGCGCCGGTGGCTCACGATACTCCGTGCCCAGGGCATCAGGGGCCTCGTCAATCGTCCAGCCAGGACCAGGCGTCGCGATTTCAAGAATGGTACCGTCGGGATCATTGAAGTAGATCGACTTGAAGTAATGGCGGTCAAGTGGCCCTTCCACCTCGATACCCATGTCTACCAATCGCCGTTTCCACTGTAAAAGTCCATTGTAATCCGACACGATGAGTGCGAAGTGGTGCGTGCCGCCAATACCAGGATTCCCCTTACGTGCCCCAGGCCACTCGAAAAAGGTGATAACCGAGCCGGGCCGCCCCACTTCATTCCCAAAATAGAGGTGATAGCTGCCAGGATCATCGAAGTTCACCGTCTTCTTGATAAACCTCTGCCCAAGCACCTGCGTATAGAAATCTATCGTCCTCTGTGCATTTGAACAAACGATAGTGATATGGTGAATTCCCAGTATATCGGCCGTAGATGCCATGCGTCGTTTCTCCTTTAGTGACAAGGCCAGTATAACAAGACAATGTTGTACGTATCAACATTATAGCCTATAGACGGCATTAAAGTGCCAGAGCACAGCTACCCCCCTTTCATGGGAAGGGTTTTTATCATGACGCTTCCGAAGCGATGTCTCAC
>CATPCK010000843.1 GCA_955652655.1 uncultured Ktedonobacteraceae bacterium
AAATCCTTTGTTAGCTGCGTCTTCCTCTTTAGATGTAGGCAATGCTCAGCATCCAAAACATCAAAAGCTACCTGGTTTGAAAAGATAAATACTGTTTTAGTCTGATTGATCTAATTGTACAAGGTGGGACTTATCTATGCAATACATTTATGATATGCTAATAAAAAGTTCAATGGTAGTATTTATCCGGTAACAGCGTTAGGAGGTTTGCAGTGAACGGGGTCCAACGCAATGTTCCAGAGAACAAAGTTGTTTTTCCCAATGGCAGACAGACTACACTCGTGGAAACTCTGCCAGGTGCGTCTGCTAGTGAACTTATAACAAAGCTTGGCCTGGCACCAGCAGATGCGGTAACACCAAAGGCGACAATTCTGATTAAGGAAAAATGCCTTTAGAGTGAGAGCTGCAACTGTCTCTATTGAGAACGGGTATTCCTGGTAGCTGGCATAGGGCTGATAACGTTTCGCCTATTTTAAAGCATTTTTGAACTGGCGTTAAGAAGAGATTAGGTTTTTGCTTTTGGAATTGTATCTCTCGACTATAATTGCTCGTTATAATAGAGAGCCCTAATCTTGTGCAGCATGAGTGGAGCTGTTGGAAGTATTGAATGCACAAGTGTAGTGGAAGTACCAATTACTGGTGAGTATGGCCTTTGAAACGTCGCCCCATTGGCGTCATGGCACTTCACTCTTGGTGAGTGGAGAAGTTTCTTATCACTGTGGATCCTGGTCAAGAGGTTCAATTTGCAACAAGAGCAGTTCATTTTACCTGAGAGCGTTACCGTGCGGGACCCCCAGGGAAACCGGTATGTAATAGAGGGTGTCCTTGGGAAAGGGGAGTTTGGGGCTGTCTATCTGGTGAGGGAACGGGGTGAAAAACACAATTTGTTTGCTCTTAAAGAGGTAATTAACCCGAATAAAGGCGATCGCGAGCGCTTTGCATTTGAAGGTGAGGTCCTCAAACGGCTGAATCATAAGGCACTGCCACGCGTGCATCGCGTGTTCGAAAATGACAAACTCAAGAGGGTGTATTTGCTCATGGACTATATCAAGGGACGGAACCTGGAGGTCTTACGGAGAGAGCAACCAGGAAAGTGTTTTTCCTTGCCCTTGGTCCTGGTCTTAATGGCTCCCATTGTGGATGCGCTGATGTATTTGCACACGCAAGACCCACCTATCGTGCATCGAGACATCAAACCTGCGAATATTATCGTACCCGTAGGAGGGGGTGAAGCGATGCTGGCCGATTTTGGTTCGGCGAAAGAATATGTACCCGGTACAGCAACAACCATCATAGATCGTCGTTCGCCTGGCTATGCCGCACCTGAGCAATACAGGACGGGTACCAATCCCTCAACTGATATTTATGGTCTGGGGGCAACACTCTACGTGCTGTTGACCGGCTCAGCCCCGATTGATGCCCCCTCCCGGGTCATAGGAAGTTTGAATGCAGGAGTCGATCCTCTTACGCCGGCAAACCTCCTCAAGCCTACAGTTCCTCTGGCTGTGGCCCAGGCTCTTCAGCGAGCTCTGTCGATCAACATGGCTGACCGCTTTGAGACCGTCGAGGAATTCTGGCAGGTGTTCATGGACCATGGCACTCAGCAAATACCCCAAATTACCTCGATAGATCTATCTCAACCTTCTCCTCCTGAGCCAGATATTGAGGACAGTGGTCCTGAGTCTCCACAGAAAGAGCAAATTGCCCCCCATGCTAAAAAACGGGATGCATTACGTATCTTCGCTGGCTTTCTTGTAATCGTAGTGATTGGCATAGCTTGCTTCTCTTACCTAAGGGGCTTTACCGTTCTCCTTCTCTGCTGCCTGGGCGTGCTTCTCCTATCACTCGGTGCGTTGCTGCATGATTTCTCCTCACGGGCACGCACGTTGTAGAAAAACTCAGAATCTGTACAAGGCAATAAGATAGAATAGCTGTCTCAGGACATGTTTTCTTCCTCAGGCTGACTCATCTTACAACTCTGATGTGCGCGAAAAGGTTCGGGGAGAACCTGGTTCAGTTAAAGTATAACAGAAAATTACCGGGCTTTGGGGAAGTTTTCTGTGTAAAGCGCTTTCTGTGTGCCATTGCTATGAAATAGCCGTAAATAGCGCAAATCCGTGTCTACCCCTCATCGTGCTATAAGCCAGTATTCTCTATAGAGGTGAATTAGTCATTCTACAAGTCGGGGTGCATGACAGGCAGACAAGATGAGCCAGTTGTTCTTCTGAACAGGGAGATAAAAGATAGCTCTGGATGCTGCAAAGTCATTTCGTGTTATGGTATACCTACAAAAACTCTTCCCTCTGTATGCCTGCTTGAGTGCAGATGGTTCTCAGGGTAGAGCTCTTGATTTTGTTATGATTGGGCAGGGTTAACGGAGTTTTCGTTCCATCAGCATTCTCACGAATCATAGCAATATGCTCTCGTTCTCTCACCACGGAAAATCCGAGTGATTCCAATGCCTTAATGACTTTCGTCTTAGGAGCATCAATAGGGAAATGTGTCACGAGAGAGCTACCCCTGCTTCAGCTACAAAAGCTTCCAAGACAGGAGATTCCATATCAAAAATATCTGGGCCAAAGGCCTCAAGATGAAACCGTATGGCAGATTTCACATCGGCAAGCGCCTCCTCATAGGTATCACCTTCTCCGACAACAACGCCTTTCAATCCCAGTGGATAAGCCACATAACCATCCGCATGTTTTTCTACAATGATTTTAATTGGCTTCATAGTCTGCTCCTCTTAATTTAGCTAGATAGACACTGGTTGAAGCAACATATGTATCTACAAGCGCTTCATAGGAGAACCTTAGCAGGCAATGTTAAAGATGTCAAGTGCTCTGCTATGCCGTGCCGTCTTCCAGCGCTCCACTTCTAAACTTAAGCTGTAAACTTACACATTATCCTATTTGACACTCGTCTACAATTAATATAGTGGTTTTGGATAATTACTTTTTGAAGCATTGCAGAATCAGTCAACTACTCTAGTAGACGGAAAGATTTAATAAGATTGCCAGCGTGTCAGGAGGATGGCCAAAGGTATTCGCGACATTAAACAAACTGTATCTCTCTATAGCCCTGCCACGTGGTAAAAGAAAATAGGTTAATTGCACACAGTATCTGTACATTTCCCATGTAGAAAGGACGGAGTGCAACAGTCACAGATAGCTACGGAGGTTGTGTCATGGCAACTAGAAACTCAGCCGAAGACGTATCCCAGCAGAATCAGAGGATTTTTAGTTTTGACTGGTATCGAACGCTTCCAAAACAAGCTGCCCATGCTTTTTGGGCCTCCTTCATGGGATGGGCGTTGGATGCATTTGATTTTCAGGTATTCTCTCTTGCCTTGACAGCAATTGCGGCTACCTTTGCTCTGTCTAAAGGACAGTCAGGTCTCATCGCTACTGTCACACTGGTTGTATCAGCCATTGGCGGTGTGGCAGCTGGTGTATTGGCTGATAGTATTGGTCGTGTACGAACGCTCATGGTCACGATTGCAGTTTACGCCATCTTCACCTTCCTCTCAGGGCTTGCCCCGAACTATGGTTTGCTCCTCACCTTTCGCGCCATTCAGGGATTGGGCTTTGGAGGAGAATGGGCTGCAGGCGCAATACTTGTCGCTGAGGTCGCTAATCCTGTTCAGAGAGGACGTGTGCTTGGGATGGTTCAGAGTGCCTGGGCGATTGGGTGGGGGTTAGCCGTAGTGATGTATACGCTTATCTTTAGCCTGGTGGGACCAGCACTGGCCTGGCGTATTCTCTTCATGTTGGGTATTTTACCTGCCTTACTGATCCTGTATGTGCGAAGGAGCGTGCAAGAGCCAGAGGTGTACACTAAGACACGGGAGGCCGAGGAGCAAGAGACGAGTGAAGCGGTGCAAAGTGGTCAGCGTGGTGCCAGGGAGAACTCGCTACTTCAGATCTTCCGTCGCGATCTGATCGGCCCTACAGCAGCAGCCTCGCTACTGTCTATTGGAGCCCAGGGTGGGTACTACTCAATCTTCACCTGGTTGCCGACGTTTCTAAAAGATAGTCGTCATCTGACCATAGTAAATACAGGAGCGTACCTGGCCGTGGTGATTATTGGTTCTTTCCTCGGCTACGTTGTTAGCGGCTACATTAACGATTGGATTGGTCGCCGTGCTACCTTTGCATTATACGCGATCGGCAGCGCAGTACTCATAGTTCTGTATACTCAGATTCCGGTGGGCGCAAACGTGCTATTACTGGTTCTGGGAGCGCCGCTTGGTTTCTTTGCCTCTGGTATCTTCAGTGGCTTCGGTTCCTACCTGGCCGAACTCTATCCTAGCCGAGCGCGAGGTGCAGGACAAGGGTTTACTTATAACTTTGGGCGTGCTGTCGGCGCGTTTTTTCCGGCCATTGTTGGCTTCTTGTCCGTCAGTATTGGTCTGGCTGGCGCCGTGGCTTTTGGCGCTCTAGCATACGGGCTATGCTTAATAGCGTTGATTTTTCTACCGGAGACCAGAGGGAAGGCGTTTGTCGCTCTTGATTGAGCGATCCTGGAGGGAGAATACGGATGACAGAGCTACTTGTCGGGGTTGATACTGGAGGTACATTTACCGATCTTGTCCTTCTTCAAGAAGGCGAAATTCGCGTCCATAAAGTGCTTTCGACGCCCAATGATCCTTCTCAGGCAATTCTTCAGGGGTTATCCGACCTTGGCGTTAGGGAGAATCTTAGCGCATTAGTACACGGCTCGACTGTTGCAACCAATGCGGTGCTTGAGCACAAAGGGGTACGCACAGGTCTGATCACGACCGCTGGTTTTCGTGATGTACTTGAGATCGGTCGGCAGACACGTCCAAAGCTCTACGACCTCAAGGTTCAGAAGGAGCCTCCATTGGTACCTCGATCATTACGCCTTGAGGTTGTTGAGCGTCTCAATGAACGCGGCGAGGTGATGACTCCACTCGACGAGGCGTCGCTGAAGGCTGCAATAGAGTACATGCAAAAAGAGAACGTCGAAGCGATTGCCATTTGTCTCCTTTTTAGTTTCACCAATCCAGATCATGAGCGCAAGGTGGCTGAGGCAGCACGCTCGGCACGCTTTTATGTCTCAGCCTCATCCGAAGTGGTGCCTGAGTTTCGCGAGTACGAGCGGACCAGTACAGTTGTTCTCAATACATACATCGGACCACTCATAGACCGTTACCTGGCGAAACTGGAAGAAGTGCTGCCCAAGAATATCCCTTTTCGCATCATGCAATCGAATGGTGGTTCGATTTCGAGTGCAACAGCAAGACAAGAGGCGGCTCGCACACTTCTCTCAGGTCCAGCAGCAGGGGTAGTTGGTGCAGCATTTGTGGCTGAAGCATCTGGCTTCAAACATGTAATCACTCTCGATATCGGCGGCACATCCACTGATGTTGCGCTTATTGATGGCGCAATTACTGAGGCCACGGATGGTAAGATTGGTGGGTATCCCACGAAGTTACCGATGATTGATATCCATACAGTTGGTGCTGGCGGTGGCAGCATTGCCTGGTTTGACGTTGGTGGAGCACTCCGCGTCGGGCCGAAATCGGCTGGTGCTGATCCTGGTCCAGCAGCCTATGGACGTGGAGGAACAGAGCCGACGGTGACTGATGCCAATGTTGTTCTCGGAAGACTCATTCCGACAGCCTTCCTTGGTGGCACAATGTCACTTGATACAAATCAAGCCCGTAAAGCCGTAGGAAGCATTGCCGAGCGTTTGGGTACAACTCCCGAGGAAGCGGCATGGGGGATTATCCGCATTGTGAATGCCAATATGGAGGCTGCTATTCGTGTCATCTCAGTTGAGCGAGGCTCTGACCCGCGCCACTTCATACTCGCCGCCTTTGGTGGTGCTGGTCCTCTCCATGCATGTGAACTCGCAGCGGCATTGCAGATTCCTCGTGTGTTTATCCCGAAGGCGCCAGGTGTACTCTCTGCCCTTGGAATGCTGGCCGCCGACATCATCAAAGACTACGTCCGCACCATTATGGTCCACTCACAAGAGGCACATGAGACCGTGGAAAAAGTTTTCTCCAAGCTAGAGGAGCAAGGACGAGCCGAGCTTGCACAAGAAGGTTTTTCTTCCGAACAAGTCACAGTAGAGCCATCGCTTGATCTACGCTATGTGGGACAATCATACGAGCTTACCGTACCTTTCGAGGGAGACGTCGAACGTGCAGTCACACATTTTCACGCAGCACACGAGAAAAGATTCGGTTACAACGATCCACGTGAGCGCGTTCAAGTGGTGAATGTACGGCTTAAAGCACGGGGAACGGCTACGCGTCCAGTATTAGAACGGCAAGAAGAGCATAAAGGGGCAACTGCGACGCCTACAGAAACGCGATCAGTGGTCTTTGCAGGTGCAGATGGTGCAACGACTCATGATACAGCAGTATATGAACGAGAGAAGCTTGTGCCAGGAGTAAGCATTAAAGGACCAGCTATCGTCACGCAGTATGATACGACAACCGTCCTACCTCCTGAGTGGCAAGCACGGATCGATGTTATTGGAAATCTCATCGCCGAGCGTGTAAAAAAGAGCGAGGTAGCACATGAGCGATAAAACCTCAGTTAATCCAATCAGCCTGGAACTCTTTAGAAGTGCGCTCACTGCTATTGCAGAGGAGATGGGCGTGGTTCTCACTCGTAGTAGTTATTCACCAAACATTAAGGAGAGGCGTGACTTTTCCTGCGCACTCTTTGATCTTGAGGGTCGGCTTGTTGCTCAGGCGGCACACATTCCAGTACATCTCGGCTCAATGCCCGACTCTGTTGCCGCCGCGCTCGACACCTTCGATCATTTCTCTCCTGGCGACATCATTGCGTTAAACGATCCTTTCCTGGGTGGAACCCATCTACCGGATATTACACTCATTGCACCGGTTTATGTACAGGTAGATTCGGCACCTATCCGTCCTGCCAACGACGCTAGCGCGTCTAGCTTCGCTCAGGCAGGACGCAAGGAGAGCGAACAACGCCTGATCGGGTTCGCGGCCAATCGCGCCCATCATTCCGATGTTGGAGGAATGTCGCCTGGCTCAATGCCCATAGCGACTGAGATCTACCAGGAGGGAATCATCATTCCACCAGTTAAGCTCTGGGAGGCAGATCACCCCAACCAGGTACTGCTGGATGTAATCCTGCGCAATGTTCGCACTCCCAATGAACGCCGGGGCGATCTCGCCGCGCAGATTGCAGCAAACCGCACTGCTATACGACGAATGCAAGAACTCATCGACAGGTGGGGTCTCTCAACAACAGAAGAACACATTGATGCGTTGATTGCCTACGCTGAACGAATCGCAAGGGCAACCATCGAGGCTATTCCAGATGGACACTATGACTTTACCGACCACCTTGATAATGATGGATTCAGTGATGAGCCTGTCCCTATTACGGCTATGGTCACGGTGCAAGGGGACACGATCACCGTTGATTTCACTGGAAGTGGGCAGCAAACGCGGGGCAACGTGAATGCGGTTGCTGCGGTTGCTAAGTCAGCAACCTATTACGTTGTTCGCTGTCTCATGCCAGAAGACGCTCCAATGAACCATGGTACATTTGCACCTGTCACAGTCATTGCACCAGAAGGAACCGTCGTAAATGCTCGCCAACCCGCAGCAGTAGCTCAGGGCAATGTCGAAACGTCTCAAAGGATTACAGATGTTGTTTTTGGAGCGTTAGCTACTGCATTGCCTGATATCGTTCCCGCAGCAAGCCAGGGAACGATGAATAACATTACTGCCGGAGGTATCGATCCACGTACAGGTCAACCCTTTGCGTACTACGAGACAATGGGGGGTGGGATGGGTGCTAGACCTGGACTCGATGGCCTCTCAGGTGTTCATACGCATATGAGTAATACACTCAACACTCCTGTCGAAGCCTTTGAATATGCCTATCCCATGCGAGTGAATACGTATCGCTTGCGAGATCATTCTGGTGGCAAGGGGGCATCGCGAGGAGGAGATGGACTGGTGCGAGAGTTCACCTTTGAAGTCCCAACGGAGGTCACGTTACTGACTGAGCGACGAAGCACCCACCCCTATGGTCTTCAAGGGGGCGAGCCTGGGATGCGAGGCGAGAACCGCTTACAGCATGAAGGTCAGGAGAAAGTTCTGCCAGGCAAGGTACATTTTCAGGCAACTCCTGGCGACCGCTTGACGATCCTTTCCCCAGGTGGAGGAGGTTGGGGAAAGCCTGAAAAAGATAATGAGGAGGTATAATACGAGAACATCGCAATTATGGAAAATATCTGCTATCATAAAAGTATCAAAACGACCGGAAAGCCTTCAGGCGGTAAAACGGAAATCCGCTGTAGCCATGTCCTTTCGTATGTTTGTATGCGACCCTTGTTAGGAATGAGTGAAGTAAAAAAGGAGACAACGAGTATGCCAGATCAGGAAGGCACCATCTACCGGGTAACGGAATTAGTGGGCACCTCAAGAACTGGATTCGATGATGCTGTGAGACGGGCCATAGAACGCGCGCAGAAGACGCTTCGCCATGTACAGTGGTTCGAGGTGAAGGAGCAGCGAGGCCGTATCATGGCTGACGGCATCGAGTACCAGGTGACCATCGAAATCGGCTTCATCCTCGAGGGTTGACCTCTCACTTCAGTCGCCTGCAATTGCTCTACATCGAACAGGGTGAACTGAGGTCTGCTCGAACCATTTGCCCAGCATTTCGCAGGGGATCAGCAAGCCTTCAACCTGTAAGATGGTGGCTTCACTCTGGCTTGCTCCCCCAGACACTGAGTAAGTACCAGATGCCACCATCTGAAGCTGCATGGCGAATCATTGTTTGAAAGCCAATAGAAGCAGGAGAGCCATCAGTCTGACAATCACTAAAAACGACGGAATTTGTGTCCGATCTATTGGGGCAGTCCATGGCAAAAGAACAAACTCAAAAAACTGAAAAAATGCAGCCGGAAACGGTTAAATTCTTGTCTCTTGGAGGAGAAGAAGATGTCACACGCAATATGTATTTATATGAGTACAAAGACCAAATACTTATTGTCGATTGTGGCTTAGGGTTCCCCGATGAAACCATGTTGGGAGTAGACTTACTCCTGCCTGATATAACCTATCTCCTTCAAAACTGTATGCCGGAAGGCAAAGCCAAAAAGAAAATCGCCGGCATGCTGTTGACCCACGGACACGAAGATCATATCGGCGGCTTGCCGTATATCTTACCGCAATTGCCGTCTTTTCCTATTTACGGATCACCGCTCACAGCCGCTCTTGCCAATGAAAAATTGACCGAATTCAATTCTCAGCCTGTTGTCCAGACGGTTACATTTGCTAATGGCACCATTCAAATCGGTGATTTCAAAATTACCTTTATCCATGTCACGCACTCCATACCGGATGCGGCACACCTTTTCATTGAATCACCGCCAGGCAACTTCTACCATGGAGCGGACTACAAATTCGATTTGACCCCTGCTGACCAGAAAAGGACGGAACTCCTCAAAATAGCACAGGCAGCGCAAAAAGGCATTACGGCACTTCTTTCTGATTGCCTTGGCGCCGAAAGACCCGGATTTACTCCTTCGGAAGAGATGCTCACGCAGAATTTTGAAAAAACTATGCGTGAACATCAAGGAAAGATATTTATAACTACCAATTCTTCCAATGTTTCCCGTTTGAACCAGGCGATTGAGGCGGCGGAAAAGCTCAACCGCAAAGTCTGTTTTGTCGGTAGATCCATCATCAAAGCCAAACGCATCGCACAAAAACTCGGATATCTGCATATCAAACGAGGAACTGAAATCCAAATAGACCAGATACCTCACTATAAAAGCAATCAAGTCATGCTTCTGGTTGCGGGAAGCCAGGGCCAGGAAAACTCTGCCATGACACGCATAGCGGGGGGTGAATTCAAAGAAATAAGACTGCAACCCAATGATATGGTTATCTTCTCCGCTGATCCAATACCGGGCAACGAACTTGCAGTAAGTTCGTTGGTAGATGCGATAGCAAAAAGAGGCGCAACAGTAATGAATTCGGATAGTGGCAGTGGTTCCTTCCATGTCTCCGGTCATGGCTCTTCCGGCGATCATATGCTTTTAATTTCCTTGACCCTGCCCAAATTCCTCCTGCCTATCAGCGGAACGTATCGGCATATGATCGCATATCGTAACCTCGGTGAAAAAATGAACTACAAAAGAAATCAGATTTTTCTGATTGAAAATGGGCAGGAAGTATTATTTACCGCTCAACAGGCCAAAATGGGAAAGAAAATTGAGGTTAAAAATGTATACGTCGATGAAGTATCGGGGGAAGAACTGGAAAGTTATGTTATCCGCGACCGTGAACGGTTAGCACAGGAGGGAGTATTGATTCTGCTGGTAGAAATCAACGCTTCCAACAGTCAATTAGCGAGTAAACCCGAAGTAATCATGCGGGGTACCTCATTGTCTGAATCAAAAGAAGACCTGGCGAAATTCTTACAGAAAGAAATAGCAAGAGCGCTTTCCAATCAAAAAGGCAATGTCACAAACCGGGTATACGTCAGGAGAATAGTCGGTGACGTTGCCGAACGTTATATCTTCAAAAAATTCCACAGCCAGCCTCTGGTCCTCCCAGTCGTGATTGAGGTATAACGGTAGTGACGCACTTAGGCGTCACTGCTTTTCCTTGCGCTTTTGGGAATAGAACATGTATTCAATAACGTTTTATCTATTGTACGACGAGAGTAATTCCATCTTTTACCCCATGCAATTCATTTCCTCTATTTTATGGATCTCTATGTTTTAAAAGAGAGGAGGTCATCTATGTCTCTTACAATGATTGAACAGCTAAAAACACAAGAAGAAGCATCGCTTACCGATATGTTAGATCGAGCACACTCTCATTCTGCTGCTCAAACACTCGATGACGCCAACATATCAGCAGATAATCTATTGACTAACTTCACAGAGAATGAGCTTGAGGATCAAGAAGAAATAGACGCCCTGGACTCAACAGAAGCCGACCTGTATGTCGACGATGCTGATCTTACAGAAAGTGACGATAGCGGCGAACTGGGAAATACATTGAGCCTCTATCTCCGTGAAATGGGTCGCGTGCCACGGTTGACTGCGAAGGAAGAGATACGCCTGGCGCTCATGGTTCAACAAGGCAAGCGTGAGCAGCAACGCGCCATTCAATACGACGCGCTTCCCAATGACGAAGTAATGGAACAGGCAAAAGATGCACAACGTCGTCTGATTGAAGCCAACTTACGCCTTGTTGTAAGCATTGCTAAGAAGTATCAGAACAGAGGTCTGGCATTGCTCGATCTTATTCAAGAAGGCAATAAGGGGCTGATGATCACTGTCGAGAAGTTCGATCCAACGAAGGGGTATAAGTTCAGTACCTATGCAACCTGGTGGATTCGACAGTTTGTTTCACGGGCAATTGCAAACCAGGCACGCACCATTCGCCTCCCGGTCCACGCGTTCGAGGCGATCAATAGTGTATCGAGGGTAAGTGCTCGCTTACATCAGGAACTGGGTCGAGAACCAACCGTCGGGGAGATTGCACAGCAGATGGGCAGCAGTGTGGAAAAGATACGTGAGCTCCTCAAAGCCAGCCAGCAACCTATCAGCCTGGAAACCCCGGTAGGTGAGGATAACGACAACGAACTTGGTGACCTGGTTGAGGACCAGATGCTATTTTTCCTCAAGAATAGAGCGTCTACCAAGGATGTCGATGTGGTACCGCTGGATTTTCCCGACACGACGAATCCCAACCGAGAGACGAAGGCCTTTCGATCGGCGGTCAATGCCGTTGCCAAACAATACCGACTCAGGCGCGACTGGATGAATGATGTGGTGGCGGCCTTTATTCCACCCCTTGGATCGCTCACGTTATGGCGCACCTACACCCATCTGCAGGTCTACGTCCCGCAGGCCGATTGCATGCTGGCCCCGAAGCTCCTATCGGGCCGCCCAAGAGATGAGGAGGATATCGCCGCCTTGTGCCAGCAGCTCAACATCCATACGCGCGAGCAAGCTCAAGCGCTCGTTGATCGCTATGCCGACTGGCAATGGCAGCAGGAGTGTATGCTCGAGGCCACCTTGGATGCGCTGTTTTAATCTATGTTATAATGAGGGGAAAAGCGGAAGGACTCTGAGCTCAAAACGGGGATGAAGTAATGTGGCCCGAATTGCAAAACATGCGCGTGACCTATCAACAGATTACCCAGGGTGAGCGGCCATGGAACGCTCTGGGTGATTTCCTGAGCTACTGGTTTGGGTACGCCCCGGATCGGCGAGAGGAATTGGTGAAAGACCCGATCCAGGAGTTGGAAGGCGCAGCACCAGACCTTCACCAGTGGGCTGTCTTTTGTGCTGCCTCCGTGGAATACCTGTGTCAGCACTCCGGTCTCCCCTGCCCGGACTGGGTGACTGCTCCAACCTATACGTTGTCTGAACCGTGGTTTATTGGCCTGGGTGCACACAAGCCCCAGGCGCAGGCGCGACTCCTGCAGGAGACGCCAGACCCCTTTAGCAGGCGCAACATTTATTGCGGCAATCGGGTGATTGCCAACAAGTACGAACTCGCCGAACACTCGCGCGGCCTCTCTCCCTCCACGCCTTCTCCCCTCACCTCAGAACCAGCCTAGCCATGCTGGCAGACAAAAAAGTGGGCATAGAGGCGTAGAGGGCAACCGCGCATTACATCATACTAAAGAAGTATCTTGGGTAGCGTGTTTTAGAATAAAAGACAGAAGATGCCTCATGAAGAGGAACTCGTCTCGGCAGCACAACCTGAAGCGTGAGCGCCAATTGCGTGGATGGTCGCAAGAAGATGTAGCAGCTCGCATTGGAAGTGATCCCAGGACCGTTGGTCGATGGGAGCGCGGTCTCACTTTTCCTGGCCCCTACTTTCAACAGAGGCTCGTCGACCTTTTTGGCAAGGATGCCGAAGCATTGGGATTCATTGCCGAACAGGGAGAAAATCTTAGTCATGCCCCGACATATAGCTACGACCTCCACTCAAACCGGGATTCGGGAGAGGCACAGCATATTGATAACGATGGCGAGGGACCAGTAACGGTTGCGTGGCCTCCTAATTTGCCCGATGAACCTTATTATCCCTTGCCTGGCCGTGAGAGAGACCTGCACAACCTGTTGGCGGTCCTGCAAGACCCGCAGGGAGCTTTGGTCATCACTATTGATGGGTTGGGTGGCCTGGGAAAAACCGCACTGGCTGTTGAACTTGCTCGCCGTGCTCTGCACCAGGGGCTATTCAAGGGCGTGATTGGCGACAGCGCGAAACACGAGCTTTTTGCTGGAGGAGAAATTGTCAAAGTCAACGAAGCCACGCTCGATTTCGATGCTCTCCTGGATACCATTGCGCGACAACGCGGACGCTGGGAACTCACCACTTTACCACGCGAAGAGAAACGCGCTATGGTTGCACAACTCCTGCGGCAACAGCGCTACCTTGTTTTGGTAGATAATCTCGAAACTGCTGAAAACGCCGATGCGCTCGTCTCTCACCTACGAAACCTGCTCGGCGTGAGCCGCGCCATTGTCACCAGCCGTAAACAAGTACGCCACGATTTTGTGCAAGCCCATGCCTTGAAAGAACTGGCACAGGAAGATGCACTCTTCTTCTTACGCAAGGATCTGGAACAGCGCAAAGTGGAACAACTTATGCATGCCTCTGAAGAAAAGCTAGTCGCAATTTATAGGGTTACTGGTGGAGCGCCACTTGCTCTCAAGCTAGTCGTCGCTCAAGCCAGGTTTCTCGACCTAGACGTGGTATTAAGACGACTGAGCAGCGCTGGTAGTAAGCTCTACTCGTTCATCTACCGTCAGAGCTGGGAACAGCTTTCGCTCGTTGCTCAAAAAATACTCATTTATATTGGTCGCACTGTGATAACGACGATAGGTTGGGAAGAGCTAGCCACAGTAGGTATGGAGATCGCCGAAAGCGAAGAGCAGTTGCTAGCGTCTATTGATGAACTCGTGGCCTATTCCCTGCTGGAAGTCTCTCTTGCTGCCAATCAGGTACGCTACGGCACTCACCAGCAGACGCGTCAGTTTGTCAACAGTGAATTGCCTGAACTATGGAGAGAGCAAGGACTGTTATGAGCATCCCTCGGCAAACTGACGTAGAGGTATTGGGCCAGGCAATCCACTATTGGGCGTCATCACCTTTCTTGTCTGCTACAGCTCGACTTCAGCTCGCTCGATGTCACCAAAATCAGTATAACTGGTTGGATTCTGAGTTTGCCAACCTGCGTGGATGCCAATCCTGGCTCGCAAGCCAGAAAGGTCCAAGGGAAACCCACCTCCTGCTGGAATATATTCGAGTGCTTGCGTCCTACCTCCAACAGCGAGGTCTTCAGGCTGAACTGATGGGTTGGTGCGAGCTCGGGTTACATGCAAGCGAGGCCGTACAGCAACATGCCGGATGGGTGCTACTCCTCCGCGGCGAGGCACAAAACGCACTTGGCCAGTGGAATGAGGCGAGCAGGAGCTTCCGAGCAGCGATCGAGGCGAGTGAGCGAGAAGACCCACAGACACATGCCCGAGCCCTGCTTGCGCTCGGGCGCCTCCAGTTTAACCAGGGTGCGTACGGAATCGCTTTTGAGACGATGAGCGCGGCTGAGGCGTGCCTCGCACGGACCGTGGATGACGAACAGTTGATGACCGTTCGTGCAGAGAGGGCCGCCTATCATCTCAATAGAGGAGACCTGGATAAAGCCCTTTCCCTTTACCTTGAAATAGATCGCCGGCGTCAATACGCTGGAGCACCCGAACCATCGGATCATACGCTGCTGATGCTCGGCGTGGTCTACCGAAAGAAGAAAGACTATGAACGTGCTGCTGAGTATCTGCAACGGCTCCTTGAGTGTGGGGAGGTGCAGCGGAGCCGTAGTACCACTGCTACCGCTGCACACCATTTAGCGTGGGTTTATCTGAGCCGGGGAGACTTGCGCCCGGCCCGAAGCTTGTGTGGCCGAGCGATCGTGCTCTACGAGGAAATTGGCGATGAGAGGGGCTTATCGGATGCCTATGAACAATTGGGATGCATAGTACTGGCTGCTGGACAGGGAGGGGAGGCTGTATCACATCTGCAGAGATCGCTGTTCATGCGTCGCCAGTTGCACAACCAACAAGGAGAAGCCAGCAGCTTACGTCACCTGGCGATTGCATACCTTACTCTGGGTCATTTGGGGGCCGCATTCAGACATGAGTGGCAAAGCCTGCTAATCTACCACCGTCTGGGTGTGCTCAGTCTCCAGCGCATGGTTAATATGCTTCGGGAACTTCTGACATGGGCAGTAGGGCGGCGGCAATGGATAAAGTAAAGGCCCAGGAGACACAATTTGAGCTTGTCGTTTTTTTTCAACAGGTGGTGGACAAAGCGATCACCACGCGCCTAACTTTTGCTCAAAGAGAGTCCAATAACTATCGGGCCCTGGAGTATGAGTTACCTAATCTCTGGGAAGTAGCGCAAAAAAGCCATCAGCGAAAAGCATGGAAGATTGTCTTGTCTTTTCAAGACGCACTGCGGCCCTTTCTCGATCGACGTGGGTACTGGTCACGGAGTCTTATTTTGAATGACTGGGCCATTGAAGTTGCGCAAGCTCTTGCAGACGAAATCAGTGTAGTACGTTTTACCCATGATCGGGCCGACATCCTGCACCAACAGGGGAAGTATCACGAAGCGGAGAGGCTGTATCAGAGGTGTGAAGCAGGCTATCGTACACTGGGGGAACATACTATGGCCATTAAAAGCCGCCACATGGGATCGCTAGCCATACGCGCACAGGGACGGTTCATTGAAGCTAAGCAGTTATGTGAGTCAACGATTCGCGAAGCCCACGAGTTAGGCCAGGATCAATGGCTCGCCCATCCCTTCTACGTTCTGGCGCTCCTCGCCCGCGACCGGGAGGATTTTCAAGAAGCAGTGCAGTGGATAAGAGAAAGTCTTGTGCGCCTGACCGGCACCGAGGAAGTTGCTATGCTTGCGCAGTGTCATCATTTCTTAGGGGAAGTTGCCTTCCTCCAGGGTGATTTGATCGAAGCGCAGGCGGAGCTGGAGAGCAGCCTGTGGATGAGTCAGCAGATTGGGAGTCTGCGTCGTGTAGCAACTACCAAGCGGCTGCTGGGTGACCTGGCGCGAGTTGAGGGAAACTATGAGCTAGCCGGGCAGAGGTATGATGAAGCCCTGGAGATAGCCAGTCGGCTCGGTGATCAGCCTGAAACGGGGCGACTGTTTATAGCACAGGCGGAACTGATGATCAATCTGAAACAACCACAATACGCAATTCTGCTCCTCTCAGGAGCCCTGGCTACCTACAAAGAAATTGGACATGCAAAGGGAGCAGCGAAAGCTGCGCTCCCTTTGCTACGTCTCTACCTATGCCAGGGACAGGTATGGCAGGCACTAAAAGTGGCTCTGCTTGCCTTGAAGATGATGTATGCAGCAGGAGTGCTTCGCCCAACTATCCTGCTCCGTCTACTGCGACAAGGAGCGTGGCGAAACTTACCCAGCGAGTAGTCAGTATAATATACTGACCTTTTCTGATAACTCTTGTTGATCAATTCTTTTGTAGGTTCTACAAACGGAAATCTGCCACAGCTTTAAGAGCAACATCAGGAGTCCGCGCATAGTCGTACTGCCACTGATAGCTCTCAGGACCAGGGGGCTTTGTAGCTTGTAGTAATTGAAGTACTCGCTCAATATCTCCCTCATCGAGTGCAGCTTCTACCAGCGTAGAGATATTTTTGGTAGTCTCCAGGAACCTGAGCGCTTCTTGATATCGTTCGCTGCTGCTCCATACTGCTTTGTGAGTGAGCGCATCTCGTACCCAACTTGCAATAACCCGTCATTGATGAGGCGGTTGGCAGTGGTGTCATGAGAAGCCATTGCAATTCTGACTCCTGGCGCAGCATGTGTTGAATGATGGCGATAAGTTCGGGTTTCTCGCGTTTGTTCCAGGTTCTTCTTCAACATGTCTATTCACGTTCTCTCTTACTGACAGGCTTCATATGATGGCTCTATCTTACCATAGCTGGCGAGATCTGGCAGCAGGGCTTTTCTTCCTGCTGTTCATATCGTATCCTGTTACTGACAAATACAGTTCAGTCAGCAGAGGAGGAAGCTTATGACGAGACAGACCTCAAAAGGAAGGTGTACCTTCTGCCATAGAGAGCTGAGTAAATCAAGCATGGCCAGGCATCTGCAATCCTGTGAGCAACGAGTAGCGCTACAGTCTGAAGCGGGAAGTCATCAAAAAGCCCAGAAAACCAGGGTGTTCCATCTGGTCGTGGAGGGATACCGCTTACCCATGTACTGGATGCATCTGGAAGTAGCTGCTGGAACCACCCTGGCTACATTGGATCGCTTTCTCAGAGATACCTGGCTGGAATGTTGCGGGCATCTCAGTGCCTTTGAGATTGGAGGCGTGCGCTACTCTGTGGATGCAGGATTGTATGAGTGGGATACGGGCGGTAAAAATATGCAGGTGCACCTGGATAAAGTGCTCAAACCAGGACAGACTTGTTCCTACGAGTATGATTTTGGCTCGACGACAGAACTGCTCGTGAAAGTGATTGCAGAGCATGAGGTGGATATGAAGGGGAGGACTATCCAGATACTTGCCAGGAATAGCTTGCCACTCATTCCCTGCGACGGATGTGGAGAGCCCGCTACCAGCCTCTGTACTCAATGCATCTATGAAGACAAAGGATGCCTGTGTGATGAGTGTGCAAAGATTCATGTATGCAGTAAAGAGATGCTCTCGCCGCTGGTCAATTCACCGCGAGCTGGCGTCTGTGGTTATACGGGTCAGGACCCTGCATACATCTGGTAACCAACCATTGCAATATCTTGAGATGCATACTAAATCATTGCAGAATAAATATTAGCTTCATAGAGATAAAAGAAACGGATTCGAGAAGATAGCCAGCGTGACAGGCAGACACGCTGGGCCACTGCTTTTCTATAGGGATGCTCTCAAGCTTCTCCCGTAGTTCCTTCGTGATCCCGTTCTCACCTGAGAAGCCTTGACATTGCTGTATTATGGCTTTTTTACAGCATGTCACGTATACTTGTGATATATCATTCTCTGTTTTCTCAGTATGCTTCCTCTAGGGAAAAATCCTGAGAGAGCGCTAACTGTCCTTTTCATTTGTGGAGGGAATAAACATGTCCGTAACCAAAACAATTGCTCAAGGAAATCGGCATGGGTTCCTGCGGATCGTGGCCGGCTGCCTGGTGCTTGTACTCGCACTGGCGGCATGCGGCACATCTTCTACCCCCGCCGGGGGCAGCGGCCCGATGACCATGGGTGTCCTATCCTGCTTCACGGGCACGCTGGCCAGCCTGGGACAAGCTATGTTGCAAGGCTCGCAGGTGGCGCAGAAAGCGATCAATGAAGCGGGGGGCATCCACGGCAGGCAGCTGACTCTGGCCCACGCCGACACCCAGTGCGACGAAGCTGACTCTGTCCCCGCGCTTCGCCAGCTCCTGGCAGCCCAAAACGTGGTTGGGATTATTGGTCCAGAGACCCAGGAGATCAGCGCCGACGCCCCCATCATCACGTCGGCCAAGATCCCGGACGAGTTCCAGGGCGGCAGCACCCTCTTCGACCACAACTCAAATACCTGGTTGTGGCGAGACAGCCCCTCCGACTCCCAACTGGGTGTCGCTATGGCTCTCTACGCCCACAAGAAGGGGTACCATAATGCCGCACTGCTGTTCTACTCAGACATAGCGGCGCAGACCTTCGCCAAGCCGATCACGGCAACATGGCAGAAGCTGGGCCACCAGATCGTGTCCAACATCACCGTAGCTCCAGATCAGACCTCGTACCGCACCCAGGTGCAGCAGGTCATCAACGCGCACCCGGACGTGATCTTCACGCAGACGGACGCAGCCACGGCTGCTGTCCTTTTCCAGAACTTCAAAGAGCTGGACAACCTTGCCATCCCGTTCGTGGGAACCGACGTCACTGGCGTTGACCAGTATCTGAAGGCTGTCACCTACGCCGCCGCCAACGCCCACCTCATCTCGGTCTACGGAACCTCGGTCACCGGGCAGGCTACCGACGGGTTTAACCAGTTCTTCGCAGCCCAGTTCGGGAGCACAGCCCAGCCCCTCGCCAACGCGAACTACGCTTACGACGCGGTCATCAGCCTGGCCCTCGCCATCGACAAAGCTGGCTCCACGGCGGGACCCGCCATCAACGCCGCCATGACCGCCGTAACCAACCCGCCGGGGACCCAGTGCTACACGTATAAGGACTGCCTGAAGCTGCTAAATGCAGGATCGAAGATCAATTACGAGGGCGCCAGTGGCGACCTCAACTACAACCAGCACAACAACGTGTTCGGACCCTACGGCGCTTTCCAGGTCAACCTCAAAGGCCAGGAGCAGCAGGTCAAGTTGCTCTCCGCGTCTGAGCTGGCGGCCGCCACGCCGTAACGCCAGGCTGACAACTGCGAGGTCCGTTCCAGCCATCGTTGCATAGTGCGATACTGGCTGGAACGGATCCCGTCCGATGTGGAGGGAATAGACGTGTCCATAACCAAAGCATTTGCTCAGGGAAAATTAAGATTGTCAGGTGTGTTTAACTCAGTTTCTGTGGCTGGTCAGCAGCATCTGTACCACGGCTTTTTCCCGCGGGCAATCAAGACAAAAAACACGGTTGCCTCCAGACTTCTCCCCCAACCTCAAACATGCCCGGAGTGTAAAACCGAACTAGGAGCCGCGAACGAGGTGTACAGTCGCATTGCTGTTTGTGATCATTGCGGC
>CATPCK010000844.1 GCA_955652655.1 uncultured Ktedonobacteraceae bacterium
GCTTTGATGTCTTTTGCTAATCTAATGCAGTGACACTCCTACTTTTCCTCGCGTGTACTTACACCGGCTTCCGCGAATGTAGCCATCTCACAATGTATACGTAAGGCCGCCTCGATAATGCTCATCGCCAGCACGGCCCCAGTCCCTTCTCCAAGTCTGAGCTTAAGGTCGAGAAGAGGGGAGAGTCCAAGTCTTTCGAGAATCAAGCGATGCCCTTGTTCTACTGATGCATGTCCGGCAAGCAGATACGCACCGATTAGCGGGTTGAGTTCAACTGCAATCAGCGCCGCAGCCCCTGAAATGAAACCATCGATGACCACGGGAATGCGGCGCGAGGCAGCCGCTATGATTACACCAACCAGCCCGGCAATTTCTAATCCCCCTACTCGCATTAGCACGTCGAGAGACTCCTGGGGGTTGGGCGCGTTGCGCTCGATCGCTTTCTCGATCACTTGTATCTTATGAGCGAGTTGCTCATCATCGATGCCCGTTCCGCGTCCGGTGACGAGCGCTGCTGGCTTTTGCAGCAGTAGCGCGGCAATGGCGCTCGAAGCCGTTGTGTTGCCAATACCCATATCCCCGGTTGCTACGAGATCAATTCCCTGCTCTAACTGAGTATCAAAGACATCGATACCGACCTGGATTGCCTCCAGCATTTGTGCGTGGGTCATTGCCGGTTCCAGCACCATATTGGCCGTACCGAAGGCCACTTTCCGCGAAAGTAAGTCAGGATGAGAGAGATCGGCTGCTACTCCGACATCGACAACGATTACCTTGGCCCCAATTTGATGCGCAAGAATGTTGATAGCCGCCCCACCCCGCAGGAAGTTATAGACCATTTGTGGCGTCACAGCGGACGGATAAGCGCTCACCCCCTCTCCTGTGACACCATGATCTCCCGCCATAATGATGACTGCTTTTTGTTTTATGTTCGGCAGGGGTTGTTTGGTAATACCTGCCATTTGTATGGCGATGTCTTCGAGCCTCCCAAGACTGCCTACCGGCTTCGTTAACTGTTGCTGGCGAGCACGCGCCAGCTCCATCGCAGCCGTATCAAGGGGTGTGACGCTTGCTATCCTATCAAGTATGTGTTGCATCGTGTTGTTCTCTTTCTGCGGTATGCTCCCGGGGAGGAACGCCAATTTCATTGACATGTGAGCATTTCTTGATGCATTCTATCATAGACGGCGCAGAGGACCCCTTGCTTATGTTTTTTAACAAAATCATTCGGATAGTGGAACATCCAGCGAGGGCCGATCAATCGGCCCCTACTATAGAGCCGGATGATTTTGTTAAAGTGCATTAGCCATGGGGAAGATGTCAAAATGGCATGCTCGTACCAGTCCAGTATGGCAAATGTAGGCTGCTCCAACGTTGCAAAGTCTCCCGGTCAACTATACACTACCCCGGTACGAAAAGAAACGAATCATGGTTGAAGTAACGACACACATTACAACAGCGCAAAGCGGCGAGGGACAAAACACCAGGCGTCTCTGGCTTGTGCGGCATGGGCTGACTGAGTGGAACACGCAGCAACGTTACTGTGGCCATTGTGATGTTCCGCTTTCAGGGCAAGGACGAGCGCAGGCGCTCTGGCTTGCGGAGCGGTTACAGGAAGAGATGATTTGCGCCATTTACACGAGTGACCTGGTGAGAGCACGCGAGACGACGGAGATCATCGCCCGCCAGAGAATACCCGCAGTACAGATCAGGGTGTCAGCAGCATGGCGCGAGATTGACTTCGGCGATTGGGAAGGGCTTACCTACGCGCAGATTGCCGAGCAATTCAAAGACCAGTTAGGCTTTTTTACTGATCCCGAACATTGTTCACCACCCAATGGTGAGCCTTTGGCGCACATGCAGCAAAGAGTAAAGGATGCGTTATCAGCCATAGTGCAGAGCGATGATTTGCCAATAGCAGGTGATGCAGTGATTGTCAGCCACGGAGGTCCCTTGCGCGTATTGTTGTGCAGCCTGCTAGGAATGCCGTTACAGCGCCAGTGGCAGCTTCGACTCGACCCCGGTTCACTCAGCGCTATTGATCTCCTACCGGTTCATGAGCCAGCTGCCCCGCGTGTGGTACTTGCCCTACTGAACGATCGACACGCTATGCACGCGGATCATTCCGCGAAAAGTCCGGCCTTGACAGGAGCAGCCTCTGAGAACCGGCGAGAACAAGGGACAATGCGAAATGTATAGAAGGCAGAAGCAGCAATCATCCAGAAGGCAGAAGCGTTTTCCTCCCTTGAGGAGTGTGCTCCTGAGCCAATATATGGAGTTCGTGGCAGCAGTGCGGTTTCTTACGGTACTGCCTGTGCCAGGGAGTCCGCGGGTCTTTGATAAGGACGAGGACACGCCGCGCCTGGTGATCGGCTGTGAATATTTCCCATTGGTGGGTTTGTTGCTGGCATTGTTGCTCTGGTTGCTTGTGCTGGTACTTGCTCCGCTCGTTCCGCAACTCGTTCTGGCAGCGTTACTTGTTGCAGCGCTGGTAATACTGACAGGAGGACTCCATCTAGATGGGCTGATGGACTCGTGTGATGGGCTCTTTGGTGGCAATACGCGCGAACGCAAATTAGAGATTATGCGCGATAGTCGTGTAGGAAGTTTCGGTGTGCTTGGCGCGACGTGTCTATTGTTGCTCAAATTTGCGCTGTTCGCCAGTGTAAGTGTACACGCCCTCCCGCTTGCCCTGTTGATTGTATTGCCCTCTGCGCGCTGGGCTATGGTGCTGATGTCGCGCGTTTTTCCCGGTGCGCGCACCACTGGTTTAGGGGCAGCCTTTCACCAGGCTGTTACGACCGAGCGGCTGCTAGCAACAGGCATCATCGCTCTGGCAATTGTGCTGACTACGGGACAATTCATTGGTCTTATCGTATGGATGATGGTGACTATTACGGCACTGATGCTGGGATTCTGGATAACCCGGAGCATTGGAGGGCTGACGGGTGATAGCTACGGGGCTATTGAAGAAGTGGCGGAGGTAGTGGCGTTGCTGGTATTGGTTATGGTACGAGTATGAGCACACCGCTTGCGGTCTTCCATTGTTGCTATGCAGTCTATAAATTGA
>CATPCK010000845.1 GCA_955652655.1 uncultured Ktedonobacteraceae bacterium
GACCGCATTGGGCATGCGGGGGTCAACTCCTCCCAGGGAGATGATGCGTTCAGGGGCGCGAGCACGCATCTGGGCATTGCGGTCGGCATTGGTAAAGCCGGTGTGGTAAAAGTCCATCAGCACCTGGGTGGAGAGGATGGACATATCGGCATCGCCCTTGATAAACATCTCCTCAAGGTACCAGTCCGGGTCAACCTTGCGGAACTGTTTTTCGTAGTCCATCGTCCATTTCTTATCCGGTGGGTTAAAGCCGGTGTGGAAGGCGTAGAAGGTCTCGATAAAGGCATCCCCAAAGCGGTTCTTGCAGTTTTCCTTGCTGGCGTCCCAAAATCCAGTGTGTGCATCGAGGACAAATGACCCGTTCTTCATTGATTGATCCTTTCACCTGGTCGGCTAGCTATCAAACAGGCGTTGATTGTCTACTTGATAGAGTAGAAGGGAGGATAGATCTCTAATGAGATCTGTCCTCCCGCTGGATTGAAAGTTGGCTTAGGCAGGAGCTGCTTTGGATTCGGCGAAACCAAGGTATTCGGCAGCGTCTTCAGGATTCGCGAATAGGAGCACTTTATCGTCGAGTCGCACCATCCGTCCATAGTGGGTGGATGTCTCAACCTCGAAATCATAGACACCGTACTCACCCGGGTCGTAACCCAGGGCATCGCCGATCTCATCCATGTTGAATTCGAGCATACGCACCCCATCGACGCGGATGATCGCCGGGTACCTTGTAATCTTCACGCCTGGCTTTTTGCTCATGACTTCTGCAATCGCATTGCCCTCAACGCTAGCGCTCAGGGTTACTCCGCAAAGGTTTGAGCGCTCGCGTGAGAACGCGAAATGGTACGAGGAGTGTGTTTCTGGCCTCTTTGTCTGACTCAAAGCTCTACCTCCTTTGGCAACTCTAATCCAAGTTTCTGCAGGATGGACTCAAAGCGCTGCTTCGCCCGCTCAAATGCATCTACAAAACGCAAGATTTTTTGCTTTGGTTGCGACCAGACGGGTTGAAGCTGGCGCGCCGCTGCGACACTATATGGAACCCAATGGGTAAGCCATTCCCCCATGATGCGCTTATTCTCTGCGCCAAACTCATCGTCGTTGATGAGCATCTCGAACAGGTCTTTGGTATATGCAAGGTTGTGCTCGTAGTCGTATTCAGCAATGCCGAAGAGAGTCGGGGTAACGAAATCCCCATGAGGTGCGGCAAACTGCATCACGAACTGGCTGCGGAATAACTCACCGCAGAGCGGCTCAAAGATCACATTAGTGGCGAAGGTCGCCTCGGCCCAGTCGGGAGTTGCAGCCAGGCGCTCCACATTCTCCCGCACGCCGAACCAAACTGGATCGTGGAGCCAGACCTGCTTATGCTCAGATCCATTAAAGTTAGGAATGTGCTCGCTCAGGTTCAGGTTGTAGAGCGCGAGATCTTGAGCGAAGCGCATCGTGTCCATGGCATTTACGCAGATGGCGTTGTTGATCATGTTCGTTGGAGCATCCCGCTGCGCAGGCGTAAAGACTTGCATGCCAAGCCCATATTCGGGGTGCATCCACACACTCACGTGCGTCTGGACACACTTGACCCAGCTGGTATCCCACGTCTCATAGACGTTCTGGCTGTTCGCGATAGCCAGCGCCTGCTGAATCTGTCGCTCGGTGTTCGCTTGCCGGACGTAGATGGTTCGGTGCCATTGCTCGTTGGGGTCTCGGAATATATGCCAGTCCGACGACTTCATCTTCGTCCATGATTCATCATATCCTGCAGTTCCATCAGCGAAGGCGTAAAGCCAGCCCTGCAAGAGGTGGCGTTTGGGATCAGGCTGAACGTCGACTGTCACATCCTCATACACGCTGGCATGGCGTCCTTTGGGCGTGAAGTAATTATAGGAGCGACTTTCCGATCCCGAAAACGTAGCGGCACCCGCTCCAGCGTCCGTTATATTGATCGCGGGCCCAGTAGTTGATTCTGCCATGGGTCCTTTCCTCCATTTCGAGCTCTGTATTTGAATGAACAAAAGTCGCTAAAAACATGCGGCAACGACGCTCGCGCATCTAGCTTCGCTCAGCCGCATGCAAGGCACTACTCTACTTTACCTGTGGAAGTAAACTTGTCAAAGAAAATGCGATCTTCGCTGATGCCCTTTCGTATAAGTACCGGAATGGCTGCGTCGATCATAGGTGGTGGGCCGCAGAGGTAAGCTTGCGTCTCAATTTGACCAAGTTCCAGGTTACGTTCAAGAACTTCCGTGATCAGTCCTGTCTCCCCTGTCCACTCATCCTCTGCCGTAGCCATTGACAGGGCTGGCACAAAGCGGAAGCCGGGTACGCGCTCTTCCAACTGTTGCAGAAGGTCCAGGTAGAACAGATCCTTCCGCGTTCTGGCCCCGTAGAAATAGGTGGCTTTGCGTTTGATACTACGTTCTGCCATATCATTGAGCAATGACCAGATCGGTGCCATCCCAGAGCCACCACCAACGCAAATGATATCGCTGTCCGACTTCTCACGGAGCCTGAAGACCATATGGCCCCTTCGCCTCCATTTCCTGACCTACAGTGATACCACCCTCCAGGAGTCCCGAAAATAGACCACCTGGAAAAACTTTGATGATGAATTCCAGACGGTCGCTGCTACGCGGGGTGTTGGCCATAGAATAGGCACGATACTCTTCGCTTCCAGGAATACGCAGGGAAGTGTACTGGCCGGCGTTGAAGCGCATCTTCTTGCCCGGCTCGGCCAATTTGAGGACGAGCCGTTTGATATCACGAGTAAGTGGTTCGATTGCCTCAACGATCGTCCTATAAGACTCGATGGGGATACCTAAGCGGATTATGTCTTCGTCGTAGTTGATCAGTTCAACTTCTAGATCGCTATACGCGTGACAACGACATAGCAAAACATATCCCTCTTCGCTCTCGTACTCAGGCAACGCAAAGGTGGAGTATTTTTCCATCTCTATATCGCCATCAAGCAGAAACGATTTGCAGGCTGAGCACTGTCCCTCTCTACATCCATGCGTCAGCGATACTCCCTGACGAAAGGCTGCATTGAGCACAGTTTCGTCTTCGTTCACATCGATATCAATATCCACCGGTTGAAAGTGAACTCTGTGTGTAGGCATCCCCCGCCTCTTTCTTAATCAAGACAACCCTCATGGGCGCCATATTGGACTGCATAGAGGAGACAAGCGTAAAAGCAGCTTGCTTCTTGTCCCCTCTTCACATCCATACAGGGCTCTCATCGCTCCTGGATCTTGTTGCCAGGAGTGACTTAGTCTCTTACGGATATCCTATCCCGCACAACTACTTGATCGTGAAGCCCTTGCGATACTCGGTCATATAGGCTTCCCGCTGCTCGGGTGTCATCTGGTTGAGCAACACATTCGGGCTCTGAAACTGGATGCCTTTGAGATGGTCCAACGTCCACATGTCCTTGTCATCGAAGATGACGTGAGGCTGCGGGATGAGCGTCTTGCCATCGGGTCGGACGAAGCCTTGATCCTTCATGACGTCGGTCAGTTCCCACCCGTGGTAGCAGGTTTCCCACTCACGCTTGCCAACCAGTCGGCCCATCGCAGGTGTTGGGCGACCCTCGTATTCACCACGGAACGCATACTTATCGGTCCAATGACATGTCTTGGAGCAGTATGTCCGAACCTGGCCGTCTACCGTGTCCATGATAGTATCTTCACGGATCATGCAGGGAACCATACACGTCCAGCAGCGGTGTGGATAGACATACCCGACATCCTCGAAGGCGATGGGCTTGTGTCCATTGGGCTTGGACAGGCGTGCATAATGCTCCCACCACTTGCCATACTTGTTGTACCAGCCGGGATACTTAAACTCAAACCACTCAAAGTCTTCCTCGGTCATGGGGTCGATGCGCCAGAAGTTGGCGAACCAGCCAGTGGCGAAGAATTGTGCTGTCTCATGCACATAGCCCTTGTTGGCGATACGGTTCCAGGCCTCCTCAACATCCTCATGGTGGATCTTCAGTCCATACTTCTCCAGCGGCATCAGATAACTGCGGTAGTAGTCATCGTAGATCCAGCGCCGCCACATCTCTGCATAGCTCTCGCGATTCTTGCGACGATCCTTCGTTCCGTATTCAATGAAGGTACCAATTGCCGCGTCGACGACGCAGTGGTTGTTCCAGAAGGCGTACTGGAGGTCGCGTTCCAGCAGCAGTTGGTTTTCAGGGTCGGACAGAGCCATCAAAAGCGTGGCATAGCCATTGCTGATGTGGCGGGACTCGTCGGATTGGACCGAGAGGAATACTGTGGGCAGGAGGTAGTCGCCATTAGCGGCGGCCTCCGATGGCATCGCCACGAACAGTGTGTTCGTGAATGCGGTCTCGGCAACAATCTGAAGGTAGATATTGGCTGCCGTGATTGCATCGCCGGTGGTGAAGCCCTCAGCGAACTGCCGCCCGATCGTCCCCGCATAGCACCTGTCGAAGGACTTCTCGGTAGTGTCGAACCCGGCAGGATCGATGTAGTTCTTCATGTAGAAGCGCTTCAGGTGCATCTGGATTGTCGAGTGACGTACCTCGTCAATCATTTGAAGTGCCAGTCCGTTGTGGAGTTCTGGGTTTGGCACCACTGTGGTAAGCAAGGGCATGGCGCGAGCCGCGGAAATCTCGGGGAACGGAATGATGCCCAGGAAGAGCTTCATCCACTCCATCCAGCGCGGTTGCGTCTGGCGGAACATATTGCCACGGAGCGCTCCGTCCATGGCCCCCATGGAGCGATTATCTTTCTCCTCTTGCATGGGGAAATAGGACTGCATGACCTGCTTCAACGGTTCCTTCTTAGGAGCCTTGGTAAACTTGTAGTCGGTAGGATACTTCTGTACCGGTGTGACAAATGTTGGCTCCCAGGAAAGTTCCTGGATCTTGTTGTACGCCTTGGTAATACTACTACGAGCCATATTGCTTGTTCTCCTTGTCTGACAGCCACCGGGCTGTCTCTAACTTGTCCAATTTGAGCAACCTACTCCTCTGGGTGAAGCAATACGTTGGCTAATCTACATTGAATACAAATATGCTTTTGCTGTCTGGCAGCATTTTCGAGCAGCACCGGTGACTCCATCCAGATGCCTGCGTTGCCTGTCATGCTTCTACTGTCTAAAATAGAGCGACGTACTCCTGCACCAAGGTATCCACATCAGGGGAATTGAAGAATACCTCATCCTACCCGCATCTAGTAAAATGGTAACATAGAGTCAGTGAGGGGAAAGTGATAATCGACGGGGGTTCGGTGAAAAATTGGTGAAAATATGTAACCGTTGGCTTTTTCTTCATAGACAAAACCACCACTATATGTTATATAGTACTTTGAGTGTTCGTAACCGTAGTGATGCTATGTAAAGATAATGTCCTGCCTTACAGACCGTCTGTAGCTTCGAATGAGAGGTGATGGCACGACCGCCATTGCTAAGATTGAGATAGAGGTATGACAAACCAGCTCGCTCGTGTTAACCTATCTATCGCCTCGCCATCGGAGATCGAACATACTGCTCGACAGTTGAGAGCGATTCGTGAGGGCTTCTTGACCACTGGAAGCCTGGCTACACACTCTCCTCGCTCACTGATATTGGATTCCTGGCAGCGTTGCCACGCCATGAATGTCAATCCCTCACGACGTTGTGCGCCGCTCGCCATCGCCAGGGAGTCCCAACTCCATCAACTACGCGAGGCTAATGTACTGCTTGTACATGCTACACGCTCTGTAATGGATCGCCTCACGAACTTTCTCGCCGATTCGGGTTATGTCGTAGTGCTAAGTGATGCCAAAGGGCGTCTACTGGACGTGATTGGTGATGCGATGATACGCCGTCGACTTGCTCGCATTGACTTCGTTCCCGGCGGCAATTGGAGTGAAGCTGCTGCCGGCACCAATGCCATCGGCACGGCCCTCGCCGATCGTCATGTCGTGCAACTCATGGCGGCAGAGCACTATTGTGATGGATGGCAAGACCTCACTTGTACAGCGGCACCTATTCGGCATCCATTTACAGGTGAGGTTTTGGGTGTCCTGGATGTTACGGGCGATTATCGCCTCATTCGTTCGTTTCTTACTAACTCCTTAGCTGCAGCAGCCTTAGAGGTTCAACAAGAGCTGCGTACACTCCTCACATCCACGAATGCTAAAGAGCTTCAGACGAAATTCCAGGCAGTCTCAGTAGGGTCTCTCAACGGTACGAACTCCCTTGGGGTGAACATAAATAACGAAGTACAAGAGCATCACATTGAAGAGAATTTATTGAAATCCTCTACGGTAGGTGACGTGTTGTCGCGACTCGATCTCCAGGAACGCAGAACACGCGATGCAGAGCTCCTGGCAGCAGCAGCAGGTGCTATCAGTGCCAGTCTGGACTTACAAGTCACGCTCGTGAAGGTGGCCGAGCAGGCTGGCCACCTGTTACAGCTTGAAAACGCTGCGGTCTTCCTATTCGACGAGACAGGTGAGGCCATGCCTCCTCACATTTGGTCCAGAGACAACTCATCACGGTTGGAGTCGCTGCGCGATCTAGAAGTAACGTTTGGGGGAACGGATGCAGTCTCACTCGTTCGGGAACGTGGCGAGCCGGTGATTATTGACGATGTCCTCACCTCTGTCACCCTATCAGTCGCCCTTAGCGAGTTCATGGGAATCCGTTCCCTAGCATTGCTTCCCCTGGTGACAGCCCGTGGAGTTATTGGATTCATTGCTGCCCCCAGGTCTATACCTTACCACTGGGTAACCAATGATGTGCGGCTTGGTCTGGCTCTTGCGGCCCAATCAGCAACGGCTATTGAGAATGCTCGACTCTTTAGCATCCTTCAACAGCACAATCGGCGCATCGAGGTACTCAATGCTATGGCACAACTCCTTAGCACCTTGCCAGATCCCAATCAGCATCTCGAACTTGTTTTGAAGCGCATTGCAGAGATCATGGATCTGGATGCAGGCATAGTCCTGCTACTCGACCAGAATACAGGCAGTCTGACCCTCGTCGCTCATTGTGGATTGCCTGATCTAGTGTCTCTCGACCTCTACAACCTTCCATTAAGACCACTCTTTGAGATAGCTCGTCTGGTCGTTACCACGAGAGAATCGCTCCTGACTTGCTGCGAGGAGAATAATGGACGCATTCTATACGAACCTCTTCAAGCCATAGGCTTCAGCGATTTGATGGCTGTTCCGATGCTGGCTGGTAAAACGATCCTCGGAGTTCTACTCGTTGGAAGCCATAGCCCACGGGGGCTCACGGATGAAGACCTTGCCTTGTTTACAACCATCGGACAACAGCTCGGCTTGACCTTGAAGAACGCTCAGTTACTGCGCTCTGCTACTGAAATGGATGCCTTGCGTGAAGCTGACCGGCTCAAGAGTGGGTTCATCGCTGCCGTTTCCCACGACCTGCGATCACCCCTTACCGCTATCCGAGCTTCTGTTGAGAGCTTGCTTGATCGACGAGAGATTCAATCGACTTGGGAGCTGGATCATCTGTTGCACAACATTGCCGGCCAGACTAGTAGACTGGGAAGATTGGTCGATCAGTTGCTCGACCTCTCACGTATCGAGGCCGGAGTTCTCTCGCTCGATCTTGACTGGACGGAACTCCCGGTATTGATCGCGGATACTTTAGCGAAGTTTGAAGAACTGAACAATGGGTGCCAGATGGAACGGGATATATCAGCAGATTTGCCTTTGCATTACGTCGACCCTGATCGCTTTATACAGGTATTATGGAACTTATTGGAGAATGCCAACAAATATGCTTCGCCACGCTCATCGATTAAGGTGGAGGCGAAATGGACAGGGACGGAGGTGCTGATTGGGGTGGCTGACCGTGGTCCAGGAATACCTGCAGGAGAGCACGAGAAGATTTTCCAGCACTTCTATCGTCTGGACAGAGACCATAGAGCGCATACACAAGGCAGTGGTTTAGGTCTAGCTATCTGCCGGGGTATAGTGCAAGCTCATGGTGGACGGATCTGGGTAGAGGATCGACCGGATGGCGGTAGCATCTTTCGTATTGCATTGCCTCTGCCGCCAGATTCCATCGCTCTTGAGGGACTGGGCGAGCCTGAACTATACACTGCGAGTACTACGTGAACTGTACACCACCAGCACTAAGGGAAGTGATACTATGGGCTATGCTAAAGAGCGCATTTTACTGGTCGATGACGACCCCGGTATTATGGCAGCGGTTAATCATTCCCTGTCTACCTATGGGTATAAGATGACAACGGCCACCGATGGAGTGGAAGCTTTAGCAGCGTTCGAGCGCTAACTACCGGATCTCATCTTGCTTGACCTGGTAATGCCTCGATGCGATGGCATGGAAGTCTGCCAACATATCCGTGAACACTCCACAACTCCAATCATTGTACTGAGCATCAAGGGCAGCGAAGCCGACATCGTGTCTGTGCTTGACCTGGGTGCTGATGACTACCTGGTGAAGCCTTTCCGCTTAGCTGAGCTACTAGCTCGCGTACGAGCTGTAATGCGCCGTGGGAGCAGGACCCTGGCAACAAAGGTTACATGTGGTGATTTAGAGATCGACACTGAGAAACACAAAGTTACCGTTGCCGATCGCACCATCACCCTTACACCAATTGAATATGCAGTGCTTGAAGAGTTGGCGAAAAACGTTGGACGGGTATTAACCACCCATCTGCTTCTGCAACGGGTGTGGGGCCCCCAATATAGTGA
>CATPCK010000846.1 GCA_955652655.1 uncultured Ktedonobacteraceae bacterium
GTGCCGCGTGCCGAAGAACGCGCTCCTGGGAGCACCAGAGGAAGGATTTAAGGTCGCGATGTCCGCGCTGGATCGCGGCCGATTGGGTGTTGCCGCGGGAGCGGTTGGTGTAGCACAGGCATGCCTGGATGCCAGTATCGCGTTTGCTAAAGAGCGACGCCAGTTTGGACAGCGCATCGCGGACTTTCAGATGATCCAGGCAACCTTGGCCGATATGGCCGCAGATGTCGAGGCAGCGCGACTCCTCGTCTATCGTGCGGCCTGGGTGAAGGATCAGGGACTACCGACGACGAAGGCAACGTCGATCGCCAAGCTTTTCGCGACAGAAGCGGCGATGAAAGCGGCATCGCAGGCCGTCCTGATACATGGCAACCGGGGCTATTCGAATGAATATCCTGTCGAACGCTACTATCGTGATATCAAAGGGCTGCAAATCTATGAGGGGACCAGTCATATTCAGCGTGTCATCATCGCCCGCGAACTGGTCGGGCGCGATAGATAGACAATCATGACCATCTGGTACACTGCGCCATAGCCGTGCAATCGCTCAAGGAGGAGAGATCTATGCCCTATACTGAGTATTGGAACCCCAAGAATGAAACGCTACCTCGCGAGCAATTGCAGGCTCTGCAGTTACTCAAGCTACGGCGCTTATGCGAGTGGGCGTATGCCACCACACCGTTTCACCAGCGCAAGTTTGACGCGGTAGGTTTCAAACCAGAACACTTGAAGACCCTGGACGATCTGCGCCGTATTCCTTTTATGACAAGGGAAGAGTGGATGGAATCGCTGCAGGAGAAGCCGCTCTTCGGCGATATACTCGCTACCGACCCAATCAATGCTATTCGCTACCATCTTACCTCGGGAACAACAGGGCGTACCCCTATTCGCGTGCTCGATAGTATGAAAGACTGGGATTGGATTAGCGAGATGTGGTGCTATGGCCTGTGGGGATTTGGCATTCGGCCGGAAGATACTGTTTATTTCGCCTTTGGGTATGGATCATTCATTGGCTTCTGGGGCGCGCACTACGCGTGTGAAAAGATCGGTGCGCTGGTGATCCCTGGTGGGGCGCAGACCACTGAAGCACGCATCATGCAAATTATCGAGATGGGCGTCACGACGGTTTGCTCAACGCCCACCTATGCACTGCATCTCTGGCAAAAAGCCAAAGAGAGGGGCATCGATCTAGCCAAAGAGAGCAACGTCAACAAAGTCATCCTCTCCGGTGAGCCTGCAGGCTCGATACCGGCGGTAAAACATCAACTAGAAGAGGCCTGGGGCGCGAAATGTGGCGACACGGCAGGCATGACCGAGATCGGCACCATCATGATCTTCGAGTGTTCGCACCAGCCTGGCGGCACGCATATCATCGAGGACCACTTCATCGAAGAGGTACTAAACCCGGTAAACAACGAGCCAACAGGTTATGACGAACTGGGCGAGCGCGTTGTGACCTCATTTGGTCGAGGTTTCATTCCCCTCATCCGCTATCGCACCAGGGATATGGTGTTGAAAGTGCCAGCCAGCACCTGCACGTGCGGTCGCACCTGGGACCTTTACAGCGGCGGCATCCGCGGGCGATGGGACGATATGAAACTCATCAGGGGCACAAACGTCTACCCGAGCGCGGTAGAAGCGATTATCCGCGAGTATGCTGCCATCGACGAATTTCAAATTTACATCTGGCGCAAGGAAGAGGTCCAGGACGAGATTACAATTAAACTTGAAATCAAACCCGAGCACGAGGCAGAGTGGGTTGTACTGCAGCATCAGCTTGCAAAAAACCTGGCGAATGCACACGAGGGCCTGCGCTTTAACATCGAGCGCGTGGAATACGGGGTGTTGCCTCACTTTGAACTGAAGGCGAAACGCCTGGTTGATGTTCGTCCGGTAGCACAATACTAAAGATAACAGGGGGATGTTAGCGATACATCAGGCCCCGACCATGAAGAGGAGTTATGAGGATGGCTAATACCGACACAGATCTGCTGGGCACCCGACTGACCGAACGAGAACGAGAACTATTGAACGTGTACGATGCGCTGAAAAAGTTGGCGGCACAGGATGATCTACCGCCCTGTGCCGCGCGCAATGTGCGCCGGGCACTGATGTCGATGTGGCAGGCAACCAATGACCTGGATTTACAGTTTGAGCAGCTGTATGAGTTTGGGGTTTAGCGAAGGTGTCAAGGCTACAGCTTGATGATGCCAAAATGAATTTTTAAAAGCAAGATTCGTTCTACCGCCTGGTCGACACGGTTCATGGTCAATGAACCTTGCTGAAGAGCCTGCTTTAAGGCAGTGACAACGCCAGCGACGAGATCGGGTGTATAAGGGCCTTCGATCATGTCATTTCCGGCTATGATGGAAAGGACTGCTGCCTGGCTAAGCGACCAGCGCTCGCTGATGCCGTGCATATAGAGACCATCAGTGATCACGACACCGTCGTAGCCCAACTGTTTGCGCAAGATACCATTGATGGCGTGCGGTGAAAGTTCAGCGGGCAGCGTTGGATCAATGGCAGGCATCAGCACATCGGTTGACATGATCATGGCAGGCTGGTCGTTCTGTATCATCAACCTGTAGGGAGCGAGGTCAATAGCATTTAAGTCCGCCAGGCTGCGATTGACGGTAGGTAAACCTGAATGAGGATCAGAGGTGATGGCGCCTAGACCTGGAAAGTGTTTGAGGCAGCCGGCAACTCCATTATTCTGGAGACCACTGAGAAAAGCGCCAGCGTACGAAGCGACCGTTTTAGGATCGCGGCCAAACATGCGGGTCGCCAATACTGGCGGATCAACGGTATGAACATCAACAACGGGAGCAAGATCGGTGTTGATGCCCAGCTCAAGCATCCATTTCGCGAACTGCGAACCCTGGGTAAGCGCCACACCAGGATTGCCACTAGCGGCCATATCCGCAGCTGATGGCAAATGACCATGAAACCTGGAGAGCCGGTTAACCTGGCCGCCCTCCTGATCTGTAGCAATCATTAAGGGGATTTTTGTGTCATGCATTGCTTGCTGAGAGAGCGCGTCAACCTGGCTTGCCACATTATAGGGCGGATCAAAGTTGTGGTTGCTTTCCTGGTACATGTACCCACCGACGAACTGCTGCGAGATCATATATTGCAATCCGTCCTGGTAGTTATTACCAAGATATTCAACGACGATCAGCTGTCCAAGCTTCTGATCAAGGGTCATACCCGCCATGATTTGCTGGACTTTTTCTAGCTGAGAGCGTGTCAGCGCTTCTGTGGGAATCCCATGGCTATCGGACTTGGGCTGCACAGATTGTAATGTTGTAGTTGTCCTTGCAATAGTCTGAGTAGGGGTAGAGGAAGTATCTGGTAATAATCCGCTGCAACCAGAAAGAAATATTACCATAGAGCATAGAGTAACGATAAAATAGTGAACAGGTTTCTTCATTATCTGTTGCCGGTGTAGGCTCTGCATAGTATTGGCTCCATGTAAGATTTTCGAGAATATATATTCCACTGTTGAGCTTGATAGTCTCTGTCACAAGAAAAACGTCAGAACGGTGTTTGAAGTAACTGTACTCCGGTTGCATGTGAGATATTACCACTTTTTTTACTTCTCCGCAGAAGGCTACTTGCGGTTCCCCGGAATATGGTACTATTATCGACAGAATACAGAAATTCATTTTGTATAATACATATTGTAACCCTAATGGTGTTCAAAGGTAGTTCAGCACATTATAGGCATGTGCGATAGAAACGTTCAGGCTATGCATGGATTGTGAAGGGCACAGGGACGTATGGGTATAGAGAACATCAATAGCCAGGTATACTATCCACGACGTGCAGGGGCAAAAATCAGTCGAACTTCTTTGGTGATCACCCTCTGTGCAATCCTGGGCCTCCTGGGTTCATTGCTGCTGACAATGACTGAGAACTACAACAGCGCGCAGCAAAGCGCTATCA
>CATPCK010000847.1 GCA_955652655.1 uncultured Ktedonobacteraceae bacterium
CCCATGTTCAATGTGCCAGCCGATACACTGAGTCTAGAGCCTACAAGCCGCTCGGTGTGGTTGCAACGAACGTCGGGCTCGGACGGAGCCTTCAGGAGCAATCCTGAGAAGCCCTCGGCGAAAGCCTACGGGAGTCGTCACTTCACCTGGACGCCTACCCGTTCAAGGAGCCGTTGACTGATCTCAGCGCGATGTTTGATAGGCATGCGGCCAGGAATACTATGCGAGTCAGAGCCAGTGCTGAGCAGCAAATGGTGCTTCTGCACATATTCCAGGTAGGCTTTGACGATCTCGGGACTGTGGTAGGGATGGTAGACCTCAATGCCGTCAATCGGTATCTCGGCACGCAGCTGATCCAGCAGGTCTGCATCATAGAAGGTGAAGTTCTGCTCACGACGACCAGGGTGAGCGATCAAACAAACCGCCCCACTGCGGTGCGCTGCCTCCACCGTCTGCGCCATATCAGCCATAATTGTGCGGAAACCAGCCTCGCGTACCATCTTCAGCGCGGTCTGCCAATCTGCCGCGTATCCATGCTCACGCAATAGTCGACCATTGTCCGCCGATCTACGTAATTTACCGCCATTTTCGGCCAGCACTTCCTCTTCGCGGGGAAAAGAGAAGCCACGACGCAATAGCTCGTCGTGTACCGCGTGGGTATTTTCCAGCTGCAAACGCACGACTGACTCGGTGACATCGCGTAAAAAATTGTCCTCTGGATCAAAACCAAAACAGAGCATATGGCCCATTTTGCCGTTCCAATCGGTACTCATCTCCACACCGGCAAGAACAGGCAAGTCCTTTTCGGCGGCAAGTTGCTGGATACCGGCAATCGTATCAACACGATCATGATCGGTCACAGAGACAAGGTCAAAGCCTTCATTGGCAAGATAATCTATGAGTTGTTGAGCTGGCCAGCGGCCATCGCTGTAGGTAGTGTGCATATGTAAATCGATAGATGCATCAGGGGAAAGTGTAACTGGAATATTCAAGCGCGACAAGTTTGGCTCCTTTACGAGGAAAGAACGATCATACGTAATTTACTCTCATCATACCACATGACGTGGCACCACTCGTCCTGAACTGCCAATCAAGCTCTTAGTGATTCTGCCGCGGCATCTCTGGATACGTGATGGTCAGTGGCTCTTCATACTCAGCTCCTGGTGGCATATAAAGCGGCTGCTCCGGCTGCGTGTATGCTGCCGGCTGCTGTTGCCGTTCTGCCGGGTATGGCTGTTGTGGCTGTCGGGCATAGTATCCTTGCTGGTAGTCATGATACGAGGGAGGTGGCGGCGCTTGCCGTGGCTGCTGTGGCGCACTTTGTTTCACAAAGTTGGCAATTACCTGGTAATAGTAGGTAAAGGCAGTAACGGGGTTCCTTTGCGAACACACCATAAAGAAGTATATCAATGCACCGATTATGTGAGTAAAGAAGATGAGCAGCAGCCATAATATTTTACTGCCGCCTCTCATCTTTGTATTTGTGATACAGTCGACCAGCATCCATATCCAAAAAATGGTTATTGCGACGGGTATAATATCTATTCCTAGAAATGGCATGGCTTTTTCTCCTGAACAAGGGTCTCTTCATTATTAACCTGATCATATTGTACCATCTATCATCACCTTTAAAGACGTATTCTGCACATTGTTATCAAACGTAGGGGCACAATTACCATCTGAAGCAATAGCCGACGCCGCGTACGGTCTGGATCAGGCGCGGATTGGCCGGGTCCTCTTCCAACTTTTCACGCAGCCAGCGCACATGTACATCAACGGTGCGCGTATCTCCTGCGTAATCATAGCCCCACACGTTATGGAGCAATTGGTCGCGTGTCAAAACCGTCCCGCGGTTACGCACGAGATAGGTCAGCAATTCGAACTGTTTAGGCTGTAGCTCCAATTCCTGTCCCCGGCAGTTGACACGGCGCCCAGCCAGGTCGATACGCACGGGACCCGCCACCAGTTCGCGATTGGCCCGTGGGACCTCATTGGTCATCTCCTGTTCGGATTTTTCAGCTTCGTGAGGAACATAATCTTTACGACGAAGCAATGCACGGACACGCGCCAGCAATTCGCGTCGACCAAAGGGCTTCGTCACATAATCATCTGCCCCAACCTCCAGGCCAACTACTTTATCGATTTCATCGCTTTTAGCAGTGAGCATCATAATGGGCGTGGTGGCGGTGCTACTCTCACGCCGCAGCTGGCGACAGACTTCTAACCCATCCATCTCCGGTAGCATAATATCCAGGATGATCAGGTCTGGCACCTCGCGATTTGCGGCTTGCAGGGCACTTGTACCATCCGCCGCGGTAAAAACCTGGTATCCTGCCTGCTCCAGATTATAAGCAATCGTCTCTACTAAAACTGGCTCATCGTCAACTACTAATATTTTTCGCACCACAGCTAACTCCCCTCCCGACCACAGAACCTGAATGTATTAACCAAAACGGCCACTGACGTAATCCTCGGTCTCTTTCTTCTTTGGATGCTCAAAGATTTCAACAGTTGGACCGTACTCAATAAGCCGGCCCTTGTATTCCTCATGCGAAAGGAAGAAACCAGTATATTGCGAAACACGTGCCGCCTGTTGCATGTTATGTGTCACGATGACAATAGTGTATGTTGAGCTTAGCTCTGTGATCAATTCCTCGATTTTCAACGTCGCAATAGGATCGAGCGCTGATGCTGGCTCATCCATCAGCAACACGTCTGGCTTAACGGCCAGGGCGCGCGCGATACACAGTCGCTGCTGCTGACCACCTGACAGGCCCAGGGCTGAAGTGTTCATGCGGTCCTTGACCTCATCCCAGAGCGCAGCATCGCGCAGGCTCTGCTCAACTATTTCGTGGACCTGCTTGCCGGGTTTATGCTGGATGCGCAGGCCATAGGCAATGTTGTCGAAGATTGACTTGGGAAATGGATTGGGGCGCTGAAAGACCATCCCGATGCGCTGGCGTAGCAGCACCACATCCGTGCTTTTGCTGTAGATATTTTCTCCTTCGAAGATGGCCTCACCCTCGGTACGGGTATTGGGTATCAGGTCGTTCATGCGGTTGAGCGTGCGTAAAAAGGTCGTTTTGCCACAGCCTGATGGGCCAATCAGCGCCGTGACTTGACGTTCGCGTATCGGCAGCGAAACATCGGTGAGTGCCTGTTTGGCACCGTAGAAAAAATTCAAGTGCCGGATATCTATCTTCGTTGGAGCTTCTAGATTAAGATTCTTACGCGGATCTGCGCCACCTGCCTGTTCCGCCGGTGAAGCGGATTGCACTTGCTGGACAGGTTCCTTCATCCTTTCATCTGTTGGCGCCTTGGCATTACCCGTGCGGGCTCCCTCAAGTGGCGCCCCGGCTCCCTGTTGTTTCTGTGGCCTATTGATGCCGGTCTCCATTGGACCTCCTCTCCTATGTCAACCCGTATATCTGTACATGCTGCTCAACATGATGTTTTTCAGTTTCCTCTATGCGAGTGGATACTCTTTGTGTAACGGAATGGATGCATCAACGATGAGGCGATCCGCCAGCACGACTAAACGAATATAGCGACCTGCAAGGGCCTTGCTGATAAAGTACGGGCGACCTTCATAGGAGATATGTCCGCTTCGCGCAACCTTACGAGAAAATATGTTCGCACCTTCGGGAAGGAAAGGACTTCCGTCCCCGCGCGTATTTTGCGAATCATGTTTATCTGCTGAAACATTCATATTAGTTCTACCTCGATTCTAGCAGGTTGTACTATAGGCGCGCAAGACAGTGCGCTTTGCATGCTACACAGTACGAAGAACGGGCGCATATGCTCATGTCCTACGATTGATTGACTACGCAGCAGTTAATCGACGCTGAATGAGACGACCAATACCACGAGCACCAAGATTAATAATCAACAAGATCACGATAAGCACAGCTGCAATGCCAGCTGCAAGGATCGTCTCCTGGCTGAATGACAGGCTTGAACTACCGGCACCCGGACCTTTGAGAAAGTA
>CATPCK010000848.1 GCA_955652655.1 uncultured Ktedonobacteraceae bacterium
CTCTTGAGGCGAGATGGAGCCTCTCTTTTCCTCCTTCTGTATTATCGCTCAGCTTTTTAGAATGGGAAAGCCCTGGCTTCATAGTGTGGTCATGCAGATGAACAAAATCATCCGGCTCTACAGTAGGGGCCGATTGATCGGCCCTCGCTGGATGGTCAGCTCTCCGAATGATGTTGTTAAAACTCATTATCACCTGAAATGGAGAGACGCAACAGCCCTTACTGTTCAGATGTGTGTGACTTCTTCTTCAGAAGAGGGGTTAGGGGATGGCACTTGAGGATGATGGCTTGACCTTGACCACGCACGTCAAATACCCCTGAACGCTTTCTGTATGAATGATTTTGTACGAGGGGAGTTCGTGGTCCCTCCCAAGGCGCGTTATTGAGATATAGAAATCAGGGTTGTTTGTGCGTTCGACTGATCGAAACACCCCTGGCAAATAGGGGGTTACCATCTCAAAGGCGTACGGTGTGGAGACCGTGGGAGATGGATGATCTGTGTACTTTTTATAATTGCTCGCTAGCCATTCTGCGGAAGGTTTTTCGCAGACCCCCCCAATAATCCATGTCGTACTTGTCAGTTGCCCCTGGAACACCGCCCACAAGGGGATTGAAATAAATGGAATCAAACACCAGAAACAACACGAAAATGAATGAAGCAGAGATACTATAGCCTAACTACAGCGGATACAATCAGCGAACTGCGCGTACATAGCAGGACCTCGCTGCCAAAGTAATCGCGCACCCAGGAATATGCTGCCCCAAACCACAAAAATCAGCAGCGGATCGAAGACAATATGCGTGCGCACATAGTCGTTAATCGTGTAACCACCAAGGGTCGTAATGATCAGTGCGTAACCTGCCAGCAAGACTATGGCCCCCATCTCCAGGGGTAATTGCTGAGACCTCCACCTTCGCCAACAGAACAAGACAAGCCAGAGAGGAATACAGAGCAGAAAGAACACATTTGCTCGATACAGGATGCGGTCGAAAGACTTCATCAAAGCCAGGGGTTCATCAAATGGACCGGGGATGTACGGTCGAGTCGAATCATAGTAGCGTGTCAGCGATGGCGGAAACAGGGGAAGGGATTTGACCAGAAACTCCACAGGGTGATGCAGGATGGTGGTGCGCGCCATCGTACCGGCAGGCAGGAAATAATCCTTTGTGAGTGCTGGTATATGGGGTAAGATACGATAAGGATCGCGGTCCACTTTTACCACCTGGATGTCCAGTTGGTGGCTGATCTGTGCATACTGTGGAGGCGCCTCATCTTGCATATTGTATTGCAGCACCTTCCCCATCAGGTTGAAATTCTCGACGGCAGTCAGCCCTGGATAATCATTTTGCTGCGTGTTGATATGAATGTAATATCCTACCAGCGTGTAGATACAGGTTAACACAACCACCGCATTGAGCAGGACAACCAGGCCAGATTTCCAGCGCACACCCCGCCACACAGCCACAAGCAGAACATAGGCGAACAATGGTACTGGCAAATAGAGCCACTCGGGGCGCGTGAATATTAATAGCACCAGGCACACGACAACGAACCAGAAGGCATGCAGTCGTAACGTACGGACGTAGTACACAACCGCCAGTGTCAACGTGGTAAGTAGCCAGAGCGCTAGACCCTCGGACATAATGGGTTTGACATAGGAAATGAGAATGACATTCGTCCCGACAATCAGCCCTATAAGGAATGCCATCCACGTTCTCTTAAAGACCAGAATCGCCAGTACATAGATCTCCATTGTTGCCAGCGCGAAGAGGATGCCCTGCACATTACTGGCGGCCTGCAGGTTGCCCGGGCCGTGGATGTTATAAGCAAACGCAATCAACAGCGGGTAACCAGGGAGACGCCAGATATCGACCAGAAAGTATGGATTCGTATGCCTATAAATGCGATCCGCGACGACCAGGTAGGCAGGTGAATCAGCAATCAACTCAGGGTGCGGATAGTCAACATAATAGATCACTGTCATACCGGCAGTGATTAACAGGAGGAGCATGCCAAAGAAGAAATATTTGTGTGTTCGCCAATCTATAATGAACCATTGTAAAAAAGAATGAAAAAGATGTCTTGGTTTCTGTGGAGTGGGAGGAACGGATGTGCTTTGCTCAGATCCTACCTCGGAAGAAGGCTCATCTAATTCTAACGCACTATGATCTTTCATCGTTACAACTCCAGTGCCGCTTTAAGAAAGTCTGCTCTATGTAATTGGAAAATACGAAAACGTTGCACTATTATATCAGAGTCCCTGCATAAAGGCGGCTTTCCCATTCTCAAATAGTACGATTGGCGTATACGCGCTAAATACAAAAGCAATAAGCCCTCAGGTGTCCTTACACAAGTAGGTATTTTGAGGGAAAGGGAGAACCCACCGAGCGCTCGATAGACATTGATAACAAAGGAGGTGAACGGCTCGCCAAGATAGAGTAGTGAGGCAAAGTCCTGAGCTGGGTCGCCGATGATGGCACTTTCAAAATCGATGATGCCAATCATAGACTGGTGTGTGTCGTCTACGAGCATGTTCTCGTCCCACAGGTCTCCATGACGAAGCATTTCAACGAACTCGCGAAGAGACCATCGCGCTGAAACGTTGCCCTGCCTCGTTCCAGGCCGCGCGTTGAGCACTGCGCGGTGAGAACATCTGCGTGGGTGCGTTTTGCGCAATGGTACGCACCTCTTCTAGGTTGTGCAGTTCGCCCAGGCCCACCAGCTGCATCAGCGCGTTACCCCGTGCCGTCGCCTCAGTTGGCCCGGCAATTACCGGCACATCGAGCGCATCAGCCAGCCACTGGTTGAGATGAGCATTGCGCGCCCCACCGCCAAGCACATGCACAATCTGAATTGTAGTATCAGTAAGCAAGCTGATCTGTTGAAACACCTTGCGATAGCGCAGCACGAGGCTTTCCATGATGCACCGTGCGAAAGCCGCCGGGGCCTGAAGCGGCGCTTGCCCGTGTTCCATGAGATATGCGTTGATTGCGTCCGGCATGTTTTCCGGTGCCAGGAAGCGCTGGTCATCCGGATCGATGAGCGCGGTGAATGGCGGGACACCACCCACATCCGCCAGCAGCGTGTCATAGTTCGTCGCGTGCCCATTGCGCGCCCACTGGCGCTGGCATTCCTGCAGGAGCCACAGTCCCATCACGTTCTTGAGGAAGCGTGTCGTGCCGAAGACACCACCCTCGTTTGTGCAATTGGCGGCGAGCGCCTCCGGGGTCATGACCGGCTGCTGAAGCTCCACTCCGACCAGCGACCACGTGCCGGAACTGATATAGCCCCAGTTGCCAGGTGACGACACTGGTGCTGATGCAATCGCCGAGCCGGTATCGTGTGTCGCTGGCGCAACGACTCGCGCCGCGCCGAGATCGCCTTGCCATTCCGGTAGGACCTCTCCCAGCGTGTTGCCCGGCTCGACCACCGGCGGGAGCATGGAAGTAGGAATCGCCAGTCGGTCGAGCAGGTCCACCGCCCACGCCCTGGAGACAGGGTCCCAGCACTGCGTCGTGGTAGCGTTGGTGCGCTCTATCACCAGCGATCCGCACAGCCAGTTGTGAAGCAAATCGGGGATCATCAGCAACCGGTGTGCATGGGCTAACTCGCCTGGCTGTAACTGCTCGTGTGCGTAGAGCTGGTAGAGGGTATTGAACGGCAGGAACTGGATGCCCGTGCGCCTGTAGAGAACGTCTTGGGGGACGCGTGCGATAACTCGCTCCATCACGCCGTTCGTGCGGCGGTCTCGATACTGGAAAGGTTGACTGAGCAGGAAGCCATTGCTATCCACCAGGCCATAATCGACCCCCCAGGTATCGACCCCGATGCTGTCCAGCGATCCCGCCACCCTGTGCGCTTTGCGCAATCCTGTGAGGGTCTCGTCCCACAGCGCGAGGATATTCCAGAAGCGGTGCCCGTGCAGCGTCACCGGCCGATTGGGAAAACGGTGCACCTCTTCCAGGCCGAGATTTCTCCCATCGAAGCGCGCCAGTATGACGCGCCCGCTCTCGGCACCCAGATCGACTGCCCCTACATTGCGTGTCGCCATGGGCCTCTCCCTCCCTTCTCAGCGCGGATACGCCGCCGCGACGCCCCCATCGACGTTGAGCATGTTGCCGGTGCTCTTGGTGGAGCGCGTCGGCGACGCGAAGAATGCCACCGCCTCGGCGATATCCTCCGGCAGGATATTGACCCCCAGCGTCGTGCGTTTGCGGTACACCTCTTCCAGTTGATCGGGGGCCACGCCATAGGTTGCCGCCCGCTCCTGCCGCCAGGTGCTGTTCCAGATACGCGACCCGGCCAGTACTGCGTCCGGGTTGACTGTGTTCACACGTATCCCGAACTGTCCACCCTCTTCCGCCAGGCAGCGTGCCAGGTGCGCTTCGGCGGCTTTGGCCGTCGAATACGCCGCGGCATTCTTGCCTGCCACCAGTGCGTTCTTACTGGCAACGAAGACCAGGTTGCCCCCGCGCCCCTGCGCGGTCAAGAGCCGGAAGCCTTCACGCGCCACCAGGAAGTAGCCGGTCGCCAACACATGCCAGTTCTTGTTCCACTCCGCCAGGCTCGTTTCTGTTATCGGAGCGCTGGACGCCAACCCGGCATTGTTGACGATGACATCGAGACCGCCGAAGGAAAGCTGAGCTTGCTCGATGGCCTCTCGCACGCTCTCTTCGTTGGTAACGTCCATCTTCACTGCCACAGCCCGCCCTGCGCCGAACTGCTGATTGAGGTATGCTGCCAGTTGCTCCGCTCCCGCGAAGTCGATATCGGTGGCGATGATGTGCGCGCCATCCTGTGCTGCGCGCCGGCAGATAGCCGAGCCGATGCCGCCTGCCGCGCCGGTCACCAGCACCACTTGTCGCGCAAACTCGCGTTCCGGCGGCGCTAGATTGAGTTTGTACTGCTCCAGCGGCCAGTACTCAACGGCGTAGCTCTCGGCATCGCTCAATGAGATGAAACCGCCGCAGGCTTCCGCGCCGCGCATGACGGCGATGGCACGGTGATAAAGTTGGGCCGAGACATCGGCCATCATCGCGTCTTTGCCGGTCGTGAACATGCCCACGGCGGGAATCAGGATCACCCGTGGATGCGGATCGGCTGTGGCTTCGGAAGAACTATAGACCGGCGTGGTGGCGTCGGGATCGAGGTTCTGCTGCGCGTTTGCTTCCAGGTAACGATAGTACTGCGCTTCATAGGCCGCGACACCTATGCGCAATGTCTCCACGAGCGCCACGACATCCTGCTCTGGCGTCCAGTCCACGAGCAGCGGCCAGGGTTTGGTATGGACGAGATGATCGGGGCAGGCCGCGCCGACCCTGGTCAGTCGCGGCGCATCCGGGCTGCTGGCGAAGGTGAGCACGTCTTCACTATCTTCAAAGCGCAGAATCTGGTGCTTCTCAGCCGAGACCAGCCCACGCACGACGGGGGCCACCTGCGCCGCGACGCTGCGTCGCTCGTTGGCTGAGAGGGGAGGAACACGAGGCCTCCCAAAGACGGCCCGGTCAGCACGGGAGATGCGTGCCTCCACGAAGTCGCGTGCCCGGGCGACGGTCGCCAGTGTCGATGCATAGCAGGACTCGTCGGTCTCCCCCCAGGTGATGAGTCCGTGTTTTGCCAGCATAACCAGCTTGGCGTGCGGCTTGGCACGCAGTGCCAGCGCCACCTCGCGTGCCAACCCAAAGCCGGGACGGCGGTACGGAATCCAGATCAGCTCGTCGCCGAAACAGTCCCGAGCTAGTGTCTCGCCATCGACGGCACAGGCGAAGTAGTTCGTCGCGTCGGCATGGGTGTGATCGATATGCGTGAACGGCAGGAACCCGTGTAAAAGCGTCTCGATGGAAGGACGTGGACTACCTGGTTCATAGAAACAATGAGCCAGGTAGTCCACCATCTCGCTATCGCTCATGCGCTCTCGTTCTAACAGGGGAAGCACATCGCCCAGATATAGTCCGGTAAACGAGGCTTCCGTGACGGTCGCCAGATCCGAGCCGGAGCCTTTGACCCACAGCACCCGCGCCGGACGCCCGCGAAAATCAATCTCCTCGGCCTTAGCGGAGGTGTTGCCACCTCCCCAGTTACAGACCGAGCGATCCGCTCCCAGCTTGCGCGAGCGCGCTACGAGCTGATCCAGTGTCGTCGGCGTAGAGATATTTGTCATGGCACTCAATCCTTCTTAATCGAAAAGAACCTTCTCTAGCGGGGCGGGCCTACGCGCCGGGGTAGCCGCTGCTCGTGGCATTGGCAACCCGCTCCCGCTCGATGCGCTCGGTGTACCCACTGGCGCGGAAAGCTGCAATGGGTTCGGGATTGCGCCCCTGACGAACATGAACCTCAGCCAGCAGTGGGCGCACGTCCGTCTCATACGCCGCCTGCAAGACGCGATACGCCCCCAGGACATCACCGGCCTCCTGGGCTGCGCGCAGGGCCGTGTGATCCACCAGCAGCGCTTTAGCATACGCAGTCTGGATATTGATGACGCTCTGGATCATCGCCTCGATCTTTGGCTCGATATTGTGTGACTGGTCGATCATGTATGCGATGCGACCGGCGTTGGCATTCCCTTCAACACTCGCACCAGCGATCTCATTGAAAATGCAGAAGAGGTCAAAGGGGTTCTGTGAGCCGGCGATCAGGTCATCGTCGGCATACCGGCGGTCGTTGAAGTGAAACCCACCCAGTCGGCCCTCATCGAGCAGTTGCGCGACGATCTGCGCGATGTTGGTCCCCTGGGGATGATGGCCGGTATCTACCAGCACTTCTGCCTGCGAACCCAGCTTTTGCGCCATGAGCAGCGAAGTTCCCCAGTCCGGCAGGTCGGTGGAATAAAAGGCCGGTTCGAAGAACTTGTACTCGATCAGCAGGCGCATACCGGCAGGCAATGCGGCGTAGATAACCTGCAAGGAGTCCAGCAGGCGGTGGCGCCGCCTGCGCAGGTCATCCTGTCCAGGATAGTTGGTGCCGTCGGCCAACCAGAGGCTGATGACGGTTGAGCCGACCTCTTGCGCGATGTGGATGCATTCGAGCACATGCTCGATTGCTCGCTGTCGTACCTGCTTGTCGTAATGGCACAGGCTGCCGAGACGGTACAAGTCGTCCTGAAAGAGGTTCGGATTCACCGCGCCGATGTGCAAACCCAGCCTATCAGCGTAGTCCTTCACCGCCTGCCAATCGTCTTCCTGGTCCCAGGGAATGTGAATAGCGACACTGGGGCAGACGCCGGTGACGCTATTCACCTGAGCCGCATCTGCCAGCTTCTCGCGCAAGGTACTGGCCGCCCCAGGCCAGTGAAACACCTTGAAGCGCGTCCCTGAATCTCCATAGCCCCACGAGGGCGTCTCGATAGTGAACTGCTGAATTGCGCCTACAACAGCCTCGAGATCGATGTGCTGTTTCCCCAAACTGTCTTTCATTGAAAAATTCACCTTGCAAATGGCCCTTATCTAGAAGTTGAACTGGCCAATGTTCGCCTTGTCAAAGACGGTGGGCGGACCCAGCAAGACCACCCCATTTGCCCCAATCGTTTTCCTGCCGAGTTTTCCTGCATCGAAGCTCTGTCCCGGCTGTCCGGTGATCTTGCCCTTGACCAGCGCTGCCGCTGCATAGTATGCAAGATACCCAAGATCCGCTGGATTCCAGAGGGCAAATTGCTGAACCGTGCCATCCTCGACATACTTGCGCATCTGGTTCGGCGTCCCAAGGCCTGTGAGAGCAACTTTGCCACCTTTATTCACCGATTCAATGGCGCGGGCAGCAGCCGCAATGCCAACGGTCGTTGGAGAAATGATGCCCTTCAGATTTGGATACGCCTGCATCAGCGCGAGCGTATCATTGAAGCTTGTCTGGTCATCATCGTTCCCATACACGGTTTTGACCAACTGCATATTCTTGTATTGCGGCTTGGATAGCTCGTCCTTCATGAAGCTGATCCAGGTATTCTGGTTCGTGGCTGTACTGGCAGCAGAGAGGATGGCTATTTGCCCTGTGTAGTTGAGCTGTTTGCCGAGAAGTTGCACCTCGATGCGTCCAATATCCTCCGAATTTGCCTGGTTGATGAACAATTGACGAGCATCAGGTGTCACGTCGGAGTCGTAGCTCACTACCTTGATTCCTTGCGCCATAGCCTGTTTGAGTGCCGGTGCTAGCGCGTTGGGGTCGTTGGCTGAGACAACAATAGCGCTTACATGTTGTGTGGTCAGGTTGTTAATCCAGGTGACCTGGTCGGATGCGCTCGCGGTGGATGGGCCTACCTGCTTGAACGATCCATTCAGTGCTTTGGCGGCGTCCTTTGCTCCACCGGCAGCCGTATCAAAATACGGGTTGTTGATGGCTTTAGGGAGAAATGCAACGTTGAGGTTGCTCCCAGTACTGTTGGGGGTACTTCCACCGCTGCTGGTACTACTGCCTCCACAGCTTGCCAGAAATAACAGTACGAAAACCAAAAGACCAGGTCCGAGTGTTAGAAACAGCTTCTTCACTGTCTTATCCTCCTTTACGCTTTTGTTGAACTATCCGCGGCCAGTTGCCTACGGGATAGAGCGGCTTGCATACGCTGGGCTATGTTCGGCCCTAATACTGAGAAGACTAACAACGTTCCGACAACGATGTTTTGAACATCCCCGCTGACATCGGCAAGCCCTAACGCGTTGCGCAGCGCTCCTATGACGAAAAGTGACAGGATCACGCCTACCAGTGTTCCGCGCCCACCAAAGATATTCACTCCGCCTAGCAAAACGACAGTGATGACATCCAGCTCAAAGCCAATCGCATTGTCGGCGCGGGCGCTCGAGATCCTGGCTGTGAAAATGACGCCAGCCAGCGCCGCAATCAGGCCAGATAGCACAAAGAGCATAAGTTTCAGCTGCTTCACCCGAATGCCCGCAAACCGCGCTGCCTCCTTGTTGATGCCAGTCGCATAGATCTGTCTGCCAATCCAACTCCAATGGAGGGTCACCATAAAGAGCAGCGCTAAGATAACGAATACGACAAAGGACCAGGGGATCAGTGTTCCGGGGACGTCACCGATGCCAAAGTTCGTGAATGCGTTTGGGAAGTTGCTCACCGCTTGATCTCCCAGAATGACAAAGGCCAGTCCACGGAACAATGCTAATGTGCCCAACGTTACGACCAACGATGGGAGCCCAAGGCGGGTGACGAGCGTCCCGTTGAGCAGTCCCGCGATGATACCTACTGCCAGAGCAAGACCAATCCCCAGCCACAGTGGGATGCCTGCCTTCCAGGTAACGCCTACGATCACGCTTGCCAGGCCAAGAACGGACGCCACTGAAAGATCGATCTCTCCGGCAATAATAATGAATGTCATGGGGAGGGCCATGAGAGCTTTCTCCACGAAGTCTTCAACCATCAAAGAGAAGTTGAAAGGGGTGAGGAAATATGGGGAAAGCGCGTTTCCCAGCACTATGGTGAGCACCAACAGTACAATAAGCAGCGCTTCCCACGACCATGAACTCACAAGTTTCCTGATGCGTTTCATCTTTGCCTCCGTGTGATAAGCAGGCGCTGCAGCCAGCGCGTGATGAAGGCGTCAATTGTCACCGCAATGAGAATGGCTGCTCCATCGATTGCCTGTAACCAGAACTGCGACACCTTGAGAAAGGAGAGCGAATTATCGATCGTTCCCAGGACAATCGCGCCGAGCATTGCTCCAAGGATCGTCCCTGATCCTCCGAAGATGTTCACACCACCTACTACTACCGCTGCTATCACCTGGAGTTCCAGCCCTGATGCAGCCGTGGCATCCACTGTTGCAAAGCGTGCTCCCCACAGCACACCCGCGAAGCCGCTCAGCAGCCCCGATATCGCGAACGCCGCAAAAACGAGCAGACCGCTGCGAATGCCAACCAGGCGAGCAGCATCAGGATTGCTGCCGATCGCATAAAACTGGCGCCCTGTACGGGAGGATCGTAGGAAATAGGCGGAGATGACCGCTATGATGGCGGCAAACCAGATGAGCGCGGGAATACCTAAAAAAGGTGTCGTAGCAAGGCTGAGGAAACTTTCCGGTACGTCGGAGGCGCTTATCTGGTTCCCTCTTGCATACAAAAAGTCGAGACCCCGGTATACATAAAGTGTACCTAGTGTCGCAACGATCGCAGGAACGCGCCCTACTGCCACCACCAACCCGTTGATTGACCCTAACACCAGCCCTAAAGCGCATCCCAGCAGAATGCCGAGCAGGAGATTCGTTCCAGGGTGCTGTTTGAAAAGGTCAGCAGCGACGAAAGCCGCAAAGCCAACAATCGAGCCAACTGAAAGATCTACATTCCTGGTCAGCACCACCAGTGTCTCGCCTACCGCTATGATGGCAAGAATAGACACCGAGAGCAGTATCTGCACAATATTTGAGATGGTTAAAAACTGTGGTACCTGCAGCCCGACAACGATGACGATCAACAGGAGGACGACGAGCAACCCTAACTCGCGCACACGGCTTACCAATCCGACGAGTCGACTTCCACTCCTACGTGGTGGAGTGCGCGTTCCCTGCACATGTTCACTGGTGGTGGTCATTGGTCACCTGCCCTGTTGCTGCAAACATGACTTTCTCCTGATCCACATCCGCGTGGGTAAACTCTGCGGCGATGCGCCCCTCATGCATTACCAGGACACGATCAGCCATAGCCAGAATTTCCGGTAGTTCACTAGAGATGAGAATAATGGCCAGCCCTTTGCGGGCAAGCTCGGAGACAATGCGATGAACTTCAGCTTTTGAACCAACGTCTATGCCGCGCGTTGGTTCATCGAGGATCAAAACAGATGGGTCTGTAATCAGCCATTTCGCCAGTACAACTTTCTGCTGGTTGCCGCCAGAGAGCGCCTTGACCAGTTGATCTATCCCGGCTGAGCGTACCTGTAATTGCGCCGAGTAGTCTTTTGCTACCTCACGTTCGCGCCGCTGGTTGACGAGCCCAAGCAGGCTCGTCTGGCGCAGGAGGACGGGCAACGTCATATTCCTGGCAATGCTGAAATCCATGATCAGGCCGTGCTGGCGGCGATCTTCAGGGACATAGGCGATGCCGTATTTCATGGCTGCCTCAGGGGAATGGATATGCACCTGCTTTCCGCCAATGCGAATTTCACCTGCATCTGCCCGATCGATGCCGAAGATTACCCTGGCAACCTCGGTTCGTCCAGCCCCGACCAATCCTGCGAAACCAAGAATCTCGCCTTGTCGTACCTGGAAACTAACATCCTCAAACGTCCCATTGCGTGCCAGGTGCCTCACATCGAGGATCACTTCTCCCGGCTCGACTTGGCTCTTGGGGTAGAGCGTTTCCAGTTCGCGACCAACCATCTGGCGGATGATTTCCTCGGTGCTCAGTTCTGATACAGGCGCAGTGGCAACGCGCGCACCATCGCGTAAAACAGTGACACATTCGGCCAGTTCAAAAATTTCTTCCAGGCGATGGCTGACGAAGAGGATGGCGACTCCACGCTCGCGCAATTGTCTGACTATCGCGAAGAGTTCGTGAACTTCGTGCGCCGAAAGCGCCGCGGTTGGCTCGTCCATGATCAGTACCCGGGAGTCGAGGGAGAGCGCTTTCGCGATTTCTACAAGCTGCTGGTCGGCGACAGACAGCCCCTGCACCGGCGTGTAAACGTTCAGCCGGACATCAAGCGAGGCAAGCAGGCGCTCCACCTCCTGGTACATGCGTTTCCAGTCTACACGCCCGAAGCGGTCGCGCGGATGGCGCCCCATAAAGACGTTCTCCGCCACATTCAAATCGGGGAAAAGTGTCGGTTCCTGGTGAATGACGGCAATACCAGCATTTCGTGCCTGCGCGGGATTGTGCCATTCAACCCCTTTCCCATCGATTTTGATGACCCCTGCATCCGCGCGATGAATACCGGCCAGGATTTTGACCAGTGTGCTCTTTCCGGCTCCGTTTTCTCCGACAAGCGCGTGTACTTCTCCTGGATACAGGTTGAGATCCACGCCTCGTAATGCCTGGACTGCGCCAAATTGTTTGGTGACGCCCACGAGTTCAATGATGGGCTTTGGAGGTTTCGTCACGCTCTTTC
>CATPCK010000849.1 GCA_955652655.1 uncultured Ktedonobacteraceae bacterium
ATGAGGTGTTTCTCGTAAAATCTAACATATGTTGTAGTGGCCAGCACCGCGTGACCAGTTGAAACATTGACCTGGCTGGGAAGGCTATGAATAAGCGCATTTTGCTGGGCATAGATACAAGTATCTCGCCTCAAACGCAGCATGCCCTGCGCGCGGTCAGCGCGTTCATGGAGCAGGCGGCACCAGAATTTCATGTTGTGCTGCTCAGCGTTATTCCTGTCCCCTATATGACCTCACCATCACTGGGTATGTACGTTGGACATCTCCTCCCCATGTCGATTACTCCTGAACAGCGCAGCCAGGCGGAGGACGACCTGCGCCGAGCTCGTACAGAATTGCAAAAAGCGGGGATATCTGCGGAACAGATCGAGGTGCTTATTCGGGTTGGTATTCCTACCGATGAAATTGTCAAGGTGGCTAAAGAGCTACAGGTTACCTTTATTGTGGTGGGCAGCCACGGCAATGCGCTGCGGCAGAAAATACGGAGATTTTTTGCCGGCAGTACTTCGCGGCGTGTCTTACAAATTGCTCCTTGCCCGGTGATGATCGTCACTACACCTAATACACCACGCCCGACTGACCTGGTGACCTGGTATGCAGAAGCGATTACAGTCTACCTGCAACAGCACACTGACGTGCTCACGGTTTTCACTCCTCAGGAGGTCGCGAAAAAGTTTGTACCCCTCAATAAGAAAAAGCCTGGACGCAAGGAAATCGCGGCCGCGACGCTTGCCCTGGAACAATTGACTGGATCCGGCGTGCTGTGCCGCCACGATGTCAGCGGTGAACTGAAATATGTGAATGATTAGGCGGCATTAAAATACTTTACTTTTTACTTCCGGTATGGTATCTTAGTTATAATCAATATGGATGGCATGTACGCGAGATATGTCCCTTCCCAGGAGTAAGCAGAGAGGAAGCACCTGCGGCTGAAAGTGCTCCAACTCGCAAGAAACGGATACCCCTCGCCAGCCTGCACAGAGCCAGTAATGTGTACGTCTCAACCCCGTTACAGGTTGTCAAAGCGCGCTAGTTGGGTGCAATGAATTGGGCCCCTACCGTTAAGAGAGCGCGGAAGCTGGGTGGAACCACGAAGAGTGTTATTACCTTTTCGTCCCTTTAGGGGATGGAAAGGTTTTTTTATTGTCCTGTCTTATGTTATGGAGGATTTTAGTCTATGTCGGTGGAAGTAGAACTCGAAGAATCGGTCGGTTATACGCCGATTCAGCGCATGCGGCACTCTGCCGCGCATGTGATGGCGGAGGCGGTACAGGAGATCTTTCCTGATGCGCGTTTTGGGATAGGTCCGGCCATCGAAGATGGTTTTTACTATGATTTTGAACTGCCGCGCGCGCTCACTCCTGATGACCTGCCTGATATCGAGCAGCGCATGGCGCGTATCGTTGCTGGGAAATATCCTTTTGTGCGAGACCGCTGGCCGCGTGAGAGGGCGCTCGAGTACTTTCGCGATAAGGGCCAGGCCTACAAGGTTGAGCTGATCGAAAACCTGCCCGACGCGGAGGTAGGCATCTACCAGCAACACAATTTTCTTGACCTCTGCCGCGGCCCGCACGTAGCCAATACGGGTGAGATAGGCCCGTTCAAACTGATGCGCGTAGCTGGCGCCTACTGGCGCGGGGACGAGAATCGACCCATGCTGCAGCGCCTGTACGGCACGGCGTGGTTCACGAAAGAGGAGCTCGAACAGTACCTATGGCGCCTGGAAGAGGCGCTGAAACGCGATCACCGCAAACTGGGACGCGAGCTCAAGCTCTTCGTCCTGAGCGAAGACTTGCCTGCTGGCGTGCCCATGTTCTTGCCGCGCGGTGAGACGCTGCGCCACCAGATGGAGAGCTATGTTCGTGAGACGCAGGAACGCTACGGCTACCAGCACGTGTGGACGGCGCACCTGGGCAAAGTGCGACTCTATAAAACGTCGAAGCACTGGTTTACGTACCGCGAGAATATGTTCCCGGTGATGCAGGGTGAGCAGGAGACGTCAGAAGATGATGCCTATGTACTGAAGCCAATGAACTGCCCGCACCATATCACGCTGTATAAGTCTCAGATGCACAGCTATCGTGAGTTGCCCGTGCGCTACGCCGAGTTCGCGACGCTCTATCGCTATGAGAAAGCCGGTACATTGACGGGATTGGCGCGCGTGCGCAGTTTGACGCAGGATGACGCGCACGTCTTCTTGCGCCCGGACCAGATCCAGGAAGAGTTTGATCGAGCATTTAACCTGACGCTCGAGGTTTTCAATACCTATGGACTTGAGGACTACTGGATTGCTCTTTCGTTGCGCGACCCGCAGAAGAAAGAGGATTACGTCGGTAGCGATGAAGTCTGGGAAAAGGCCGAGAGCGCCCTGCGTGCGGCTGTAGACGCCAAGGGCATAGAGTATAAGGCGGTCATCGGCGAGGCGGCATTCTATGGTCCAAAGGTAGACTTCATGGTGCGAGATGCCCTCGGTCGTGAGTGGCAGTGCTCAACGATCCAGCTTGACTTTGTCCAGCCGGAGAACTTTGGCCTTGAATACATCGCTGAGGATGGGCAGGCCCACCGCCCGATCATCATTCACCGCGCCGTGACCGGTTCAACGGAACGCTTCATGGCGATGATCATCGAGCATTTCGCAGGAGCCTTTCCGGTCTGGCTCTCGCCCGTGCAGGCCATGGTCATACCGATTGCCGATCGCCACATTGAGTATGCTAACAAGGTGATGGAGACGCTGAAGGCCGCCGGTGTGCGCGTGGAAGCGGATACGCGCAGCGAGCGCATGAACGCGAAGGTGCGCGACGCCCAGATGCAGAAGATACCCTACATGCTGGTCGTTGGCGATAAAGAGGCCGCTGAGAACGCGGTGGCTGTACGCCTGCGCACCAACGAAAATCTCGGCGCAACGCCGCTGGCAAGCTTTGTTGAACGTATCACAAACATCATCAAAACGAAAAGTAGAGATTTGTAATAAAATGTAGGGGCGCAATTCATTGCGCCCAGGGGCACGCATCGACTCCCCAGGCTGGCGCAATGAATTGCACCCTACATAGTAACATCATTACATCAAAATATGGGCACGAACGCGAGACATGTCCCTTCCCAGGAGTGAGCAGAGAGGCTTTTTTATTGTTTGTTAGTTCGCTACTAGAGAAGGAGCGTTACTATGTCAGTAGAATTACAACCTCAAGAATCCAATAACCATCGTAGATGGGGACGCGATCTCGGCCTTTTCACGTTTTCAAGCGAGG
>CATPCK010000850.1 GCA_955652655.1 uncultured Ktedonobacteraceae bacterium
CTGTGAATGACGCCCTGGTTATGGGCATATTGCAGGGCATCGGCGATCTGGTGGACCAGGCGTGCCGCTTCTTCCAGGGTGAGTACGTCGTTGTTCGAGCGCTGCTCGAGCCAGGTCGCAAGCGACCCATCAGGGCAAAAGGGAGTAACTATGTAGGGAACGACGTTTCCTTCGATCGTCTCCTGACCATAATCAAGCAGGGGTAAAATATTAGGATGCCTGAGTTGAGCAATAGTCCTTGCCTCGAACTCAAAGAACTGTGGGATGTTTTGTGCATCTAGGGTCGCGGGGTACGCATATGCATGGAGGAGCTTGAGGACAACCTCCTGTCGATTATTGAAATTGTCCTCGACAAGGTAGACTTCACCCGTGCTGCCGTTACCAAGTGAGCGCAAGACGCGATAGCGGTTATTTCTTATGGTTTCCAGTGACATTTTGCGTCTCCCCTTTCAGCGCTAAATGGTTCTACGACCAGTTTGAAGGGTATATACCCAATCATTATACTGTGACGACTCCCCGGGACTAAAGCCACGGGGCTTCTCAGGAGCGCGTCTCCTGAAGGCTCCGTCCGAGCTTGAGGATGTTGATGGCGGCATTGTGGTCTCTGTCGAGTTCGCATCCACACTCACACGAGTGCCAGCGTTCGCTTAACTCTTTCTTGCGAACAGTCCCACAGCCGCTACACATTTGGCCAGTGTACCTGGGGTTGACCAATAGCACTTCTCTACCGGCCCTTGCAGCCTTGTAGGTACAGAACTGTTGGAATTGCCGCCAACCAGCATCTAAAATTGATTTGTTTAGCCCGCCTTTGGCAGCCGCACCGTTGGGAAGATACGCGCCCAAAGCATCCTGTTTGGGTTTGGGGCGTTTGCTCATGTTGGCAGGCTGCAACTCTTCCAATACCAACGTATCGAAAGTGTCTACCAGCGTGCGAGAAGCCTGGTGCAGAAAATCACGGCGCTGGTTTCCGCTCTTGTGATGCCGTTTTGCCACGCGCTTCACGGCTTTCTTACGCCGGTTACTGCCGCGTTTCTTGCGTGCCAGTGCTTGGTGTGCAAGGGCCTGCTTCTTTTCTGTACGCCGGTAGAACCGAGGGTTCTCTATCGTGTCCCCTGTTGAGAGTGTGGCAAAATGCAGCAAGCCAAGATCGATACCAACAGCCTCATCCGTGTAAGCAAGCTTAGGACTTGCTTCTACCTCGCATGCAAACACTACGTACCATGAGTCTCCCTCCCGCTTGATCGTAGCAGTTTTGACGGTGCCTTGTATCTTCCGATGCAACTTGACTTTGATGCTCCCTATCTTGGAGAGGCACACCCGATTGTCAGCAGTGAGCGAGTACCCTCCTTGTGGATAGCAGAAGCTATCATAGTGATTGCATCCCTGGAAACGCGGGAAACCGGGCGTTTCCCCGTTCTCACACCGGCGGAAGAAGTTGTCAAACGCTTTCTTGACTCGCCGGAGCACATCTTGTAGCACCTGAGAATGAATATCCTGGTATTCTTCACGGATTGCCTTAATCTCAGGCAATTGGTTAGCCTGGTCATAGTAGTTGATTGACTTGCCAGCCATGCAATAGGCGTCCCGCCGCTCTTGCAATGCAGCATTGTAGAGTTCCCTGGCACGGTCAAGCGTCCACTGCAAGGCTTGTGCCTGTTTGCGAGTAGGATACAATCTGAATTTGTAGGCTTGTTTAGACATACTTTTGGTTCTCAATATACTGCTTGATGACGGAGAGCGGTGCTCCCCCTACTGTTGAAACAAAGTACGAATTTGTCCATAGGGTAGGCATCCGTGTCTTAAGCCTGGGAAACTCCTGGCGCAAGAACCGCGATGAACGGCCTTTGATGAGCCTCACCAACCGGTGAATGCCAAATTGTGGATCACACTCCACCAGCAGATGGACATGATCAGGCTGAATATCCAGACTCAATACCTCTGCCTCATGTTCCTGACACACTTCACGGATGATCTGCTCTAAACGTGAGGCTACGGCTTCAACCAGCACCTTGCGCCGGTACTTGGGACACCAGACAACATGATACTTGCACGAGTAGGAGACGTTATGATTGGACTTGGAGGCTATCTTTGTATTCACGCAGACATTATACAGCAACGCGTCACTTAATGTCAAGCAACCCCCTCCGCCCCGGACCCAAACAAGGAACGTCGCTTCTATCCCCGTGGCTGAAGCCAGGGGTTTTACGCGCCGGATTGATAACATATAGCATTGCCGGGTCTGTACGAGTTAGGGAAGAATGCCGTGCGCGGTTCGCGCATTTTTTGGAGAGTTTGCATTGATGTGTTCCATTTGTTATGCTTCCAATAGATCGCCGTGCGATATAATCGTTGTGATGGAGCATAATAATGCTGTTGTTTTGCGTGATGTACTCATGAAGACTATACAGGTTAGTTTATAGACGGAACAGCTGTGCTTCGTTGGATATATGCAGCTTAGGAAGAGGAGGGCCAGTATGAGAGAAACAGAGGCAAAGAGTTACGCGATCCATGACCTGAAGACGGGGCAAGCGGTGGCGCTGATTAGTGCCGATGGCAGTGTTCAGGATGAAGGAGACCCACAAGCTGTGGCGACGTTGAAGGCGCTTATGCGGCGCGACCTCGTTGTACGTGAGAGCCAGTCAGGCAACGAGGAGGAAGAGGAGGGCGAGGAATATGATGCGTTTCCCGAGGAGAATATGTGTTACTTTGGCGTGATTACTTTGCGCCCTGGGGAACCAGCCTTTCTCCAGGCATTTCTGCGCCGTCTCCCCTACATCAGCTATTTTGAGGCTCACCCGTTGCAATGAAGGCCTATGGGCCGACCGGCTTGCTCGTGTCCAGTTGTCTATCAGCTGCATTCTCCTCTATTTTACCGGCGACCGTATCTTTGTTTTCTTCAAACTGCTCGGGATGGGTTGCGCGCCATTCTGACCAGATGGCAACGATGAGGGCCTGTAAGATGCCAGCGACCAGCGACGCAAAGAGGGCCCCTATGATGCCGAATAGCTCGGCTCCTGCGATGAGGGCCGCGAGCGAGATGACTGGATGAAGCCCCACAGCTTTCCCCATAATGCGTGGTCCGATGACATCTCCCTCGAGGACGTGAACGCCCACGAAATAGATGAGCACGCCCAGTGCGATCAACCATCCCTGGGTGAGCGCGATGAGGACGCAGATAGCGCCTGAGACGATCGTTCCCAGGACGGGCACGAATTCCAGGATAAATGCCAGTACGCCGAGCAAGACCGCGTAGGGCACATGGAAGAGCGCCATACCAATTCCTACGAGGAGGCCAACCATGGTGGAAAGAAGCAGTTGCCCGCGAATGTAGCCTCCGACGATACGTTCCAGTGTTTCCAGCAAGAAATGAACGCGCCCACGCTGCTGCACAGGCATATTGTTGCGCAGCCAATTCGTCACACGTGACCCATCAATGAGGAGATAGACGCTTACCACCGCGACAACAACGATATCTAGCAGGAAGTCCAGGAAACGAGTGAGAAGCGGCAGCACACTGCCCGCGAATCCCCCAAGTTGGGTGACGATCTGCTGGCGAGCAGAGGCAATCTGTTCCTGCGAGATGCC
>CATPCK010000851.1 GCA_955652655.1 uncultured Ktedonobacteraceae bacterium
ATATCTGGTATCAAGCTCTGGTAACCGGCTGTACCCGCGTTGACGGCAAGCTGGAAGACGACAAGGGCGAGCACAAAGAACCAGATGTTGGTGGCGAAACCAAGCATCAGCCCACCAACGAACATAGCCAGGCCGCCCGCTAGAATATACGGTCGCCGTCGTCCCCAGAGGCCATAGGTGTGATCGGACATTATGCCAATCAGCGGCGGTATAAATAGGGTCAGGACAGCCCCTAAGGTTGATATCCACCCGAGAAAGGTTGCTTGCTGCGCATTGCCTACTTCGCCTGGACTGACAAAGAGTAAGATCTGAGTGGGGATGACGATGGGAAGCAAAGCTGCAGTCTGGAAGTTTAGAGAGAACCAGAGAACACTAAGCGTAAGTTGCTCAGCCACGGTGAGCCGGTGGTGGTGATCATGTAGTTCCATAGACAAACCTGTATACGAATATTGAGGGCACAATAATGTTTTTTAACTTTTTGGTCTGGATAGCGAAACGTCCAGCGAGGGCCGATCAAGCGGCTGTGGGCGCGATCATGAGTTTTCACACACTCATCCGGAGAGCGGACCATCCCCTGAGGGCCGATCAATCGGCCATGTGCGCGGTAAACCGGCACCTACGGTTGGCCGGATTATGTTGTTAATCTGCATAATTGGGCACCTACATTGTACAATATATTTCGCGCATTTCACGCCTGCGCGAACGTATCAATCATCAGCTTCACATCGTCGCCTAACGGATAAAGAATCGGACAGGTGCAACCCGCCTGGTTGTATTCTTCCACCTTCGCACGGACTTCATGCGGTGTTCCACTCGCGGTGATGCGCTCAATCAATTCGTCCGGCACATACTGCATAGCCTCATGGATCTGTTCTCTGGTTGCCGGCCAGCCAAGTATGCTCTGCACCTTCTTCACCGTTTCCGGAGGTGTGCCGCTCGCTTCCGCGATGTGTGGCTGCTGCGCGAGGTATTGCGTAATCAATTCCTTCGCCGCCTGCACAGCGCGATGGTGATCGTAATCAACCGAGCACACAATCAATTGGGGGCGATCAACGTCGTCCATTTGACGCCCGGCTTTTTTGGCGCCGATTTCTATGTGCTTCAAGGCCTCGTGATTGTATGCTGGCGGCACGCAATAATTGAGCACCACCCCATCAGCGATTTCGCCTGCCAGTTCCATCATGCCCATTTGCGTTGCGCCAATGTAGACCGGCACGTTGCGCGGTTCGCGTCGCCCATGCACGACATCGAGCTCAATGCCTTCCACGTGATGAAATTCGCCGTGGAAGGTCACGCGCTCCATATTGAGCAGTCGCTTCATGACTTCGATGGTCTCGCGCATCGCTTTCACTGGTTTTCTGCGTTCAATACCCACCTGTTTGGCCAGGGGATCCCACCAGGCACCAATGCCACAGATTATGCGATCGGGCGCAAGATCGTCGAGCGTCAAGAAGGTTGCGGCGAGTAACCCGATATTGCGCGTCCAGTTGTTTATCACGCCGCTGCCGATTTTCATGTGCGACGTCACTACCGCGAACGCAGCCATCGGTACGATCGCGTCACGCACGAGGCGCGATTCGGCCTGCCAGACGGCTTCGAAGCCGCGCTGCTCTGCATACTGCGCGTATGCCATGCCTTCGCGTATGTCATGTTTGTCTTGCAGGTACATTGCCACGCGTGCCATAGAGTTTTCCTTTCAGTGAACTATGTTCCCCAGTTCGATGACCTCGATGTTGTCTTTGCCACCGTAGATATGCTCTTACTGCTCGATTTCGCTGAGACGGACTGGCCGGTTTTCAATATGGGACTTCTGCGCTGCCAGCGCCATGACTACAGGGATACGCCCATCACGTCCTGTAACAGCGACAGGCAGTTCATGAAGCACAGCGTCTACGAAGGCTGCCATCTCAGAGACAAAGCTCTCGGTATAACGCTCTACGAAGAAGCGGAGTGGTAGATCGCGCCGGACACTACGTTCATCGCTAATGATGGCGGTGTTGGGATAGTTGTTTCCGGTAGAGATAACCCCTGCGCTGCCCAGCAATTCCACACGCTGATCATAGCCGTAGGCGGCATGACGGCTGTTGCTAATCGTACCGATCACGCCATTGGTAAATTTTAACATGAGGACAGCGGTGTCCACATCGCCAAGTGCAGCGATATCAGGACTGTCCATGACGTTTGCCAGAACAAAGATCTGCTCCACTTCGCTCCCGATCAAAAAACGGGCCATGTCGAAGTCATGGATCGTCATATCGAGGAACATACCGCCGGACACGCGAATATATTCAACTGGCGGAGGTTCAGGGTCGCGGCTGACGATATGGAGCAGGTGCGGCCGGCCAATCTCTCCTTGTTCTACAGCCTGCCGCACCCGGCGATAATTGGCGTCAAAACGCCGGTTGAAGCCGATCTGCAGCTTGACACCATTTCGTTCCACGGCATTCAGCGCCCGGTCTATTGAGTGAAGGTCGAGGGCAATTGGTTTTTCGCAGAAAATGTGCTTGCCAGCTTGCGCCGCCTCCTCAATGATGCGAGCATGGGTATCGGTGGACGAGCAGATCACCACCGCCTGAATATCTGGATGATCCAATATTGCATGGTAATCACGAGTAGCGAAGGGAATAGCACAGCGGTCCGCACACTGCCTGGCTGCTTCCTCGTATGCATCCGCCACCATGACCAGGTCGGCAGACGGAATACGTGAGGTGAGATGTTCGGCATGCAGGAGCCCAATGCGTCCAGCGCCAATCAAGCCGATCTTCAAAGAATGTACAGGCATGAGGCATCACCTTTCCTTAATGGGCTACAGGCCGATGGTTCTAAGATAGTCCCGGTTACGCCGGGCGCTCGCCCGCGGGCTGCCCATGCCGGGGAGGATATCCTGCTCTACGACAATCCATCCATGGTAGTTGCGCGCGCGCAGCCACTCGACGACTGCTCCAAAAGGGACACTGCCTTGACCCAGTTCACAAAACACTCCGTGTTGCACCGCTTTGAAATAATCCCAGCCTTCTGTGCGAGCCTGCCCGGCAATGTGCGGCTGACAATCTTTGAAATGCACGTGCAGGATACGTTCGCCGAAACGCTTGAGGCCATCCTGGACGACCTGGCCATCGACGCTGCCGGAGCCGTAGAGGTAGTGCCCGGTGTCGAAGACCAGCCCCAGCAGGTCAGGGTCGGTCATATCAAGGAAACGGGCGATTTCTTCCGGCGTTTCGACGTAACCGGCACAATGGTGATGAAAAACCGTCGAGAGCCCGGTTGCGTCACGCACAGAACGAGCAATACGCTCGGCGCCGCTGACGAAGGTTTCCCATTCCGCCACGCTCAGGCCCATCTCCGATGTGACGCGACCGGCGTTTTGTGTGCGCGCCGGGTCGGTGCCATTGGCATCGGCAAGAATGACGAACGGTAATTGACCACTCTTTCCGGTATTCGCCACCGCGGCGAGTAATCGCGCCACCTTCAATGCATCCACCTCACCGCTGGCATGTGCGTCCAGGTATTTCAGAGCCACCGGCACGAACGCGCCCACCATTGCCAGGTTCCGCCCCTCCAGTTCTTCCCTGAGAGCTGCTGGCTCTGTGGGCATGTAGCCCCAATCGCCAAGTTCGGTGCCCACGTAGCCGGTATCGCGCAATTCGTCGAGCATTTGTCTGTAAGCAATGCCTGCTCCTTTCAGCCCTTCGAATTCGAGTGCTCCCCATGAACAAGGCGCGTTGGCAATACGAATGTCGGCCATGCTGCTCATCCCTTCCAGGGCGACCGCAAGGGTGCTTACACGGGGAGGTATTTTGGGGCGATCTGTCCCAAAATACCTCCCCGTGTAAGCCGCAAGGGTGCGCCCCTACTATATACATTTACCGCTTCACAGTTGTGAGGCTGCTCCGTTGCCAGCTAAAACTTACGCGACCATTCCGTGGGCCAGCGCTCAACCACGACCTTCTTTTGCGTGTAGAACTCGATAGCTTCTTACCACCAATATAGTTGAGCAATTGTCCATGCTGGATCATCGCTTACCTTCTCCATCTGTTGGCGGCAACTCATCGGCGTATTGTTGCTCCGTCCCCACAAATTTCGACGGAAGCTGCTCAACTTGCAGCCCTTGCGCCTCCGCCTTAAATTCCTGCGCCGCCTCCACCAGCGCTGCGCCGGCCTTCTCATCTGTGCGCGCGAACTCGGCCAGTTCGTGGCTCAGCTCTTCCAGCGCTTCGCCGCCGGCCATCATCCCGGTCAGCTCCTCGCGGCTGATCTCGGATTTGGCGAACGTACCATAGCTACGGCCACGATTGAGTATCGTGAAGTGGTCGCCGATGGGATAAGCGTGGTGGGGGTTGTGCGTAATAAAGATGACCCCCAGTCCTCGCGCTCGTGCCTGGGCAATATAGCGCAGGACGATGCCCGCCTCTTTCACACCCAGCGCAGCCGTGGGCTCATCGAGGATCAATACTTTCGCCCCGAAGTACACCGCACGCGCAATCGCGACAGATTGGCGCTCGCCACCGGACAGGGTGCCGACGGGCTGCCCCGTATCGCGAATCTGGATACCCATCCTGGCCAGTTCCTCGCGCGTCACATGGTTAGCTTGCTGCACGTCGAAGCGGCGAAACGGCCCCCAGCCCTTTGTTGGCTCGGAGCCAAGAAAGAAGTTGCGCGAGATGCCCATCAGGGGGATCATTGCCAGGTCCTGGAAGACGGTAGCAATACCCACGTTCAGGGCATCGCGCGGGGAGGTGAAATGTACCTCTTTCCCCTCAAACAGGTATTGGCCCTCGCTAGGCCGGTGAACGCCAGACAGGATTTTGATCAGCGTGGATTTGCCCGCGCCGTTGTCGCCGAGCAGGCACATCACCTTACCGGCATGCACTTTCATCGAAATGTCTTTCAGCGCAATCACGCTGCCGAAGTATTTTGAGACATCCTGTGCTTCGAGCAAAGGAAGGGTTTGCGTGTTCGTCATGTTCATCGTCGCGCCTCCATTGCCAGTCTGCGTACATAGCTGTTGAGCAGCACAGCGAGCAACAGTATTACTCCAACGACTGCCTTGTACCAGTTAGCATCGACGCCGGCGAAGACGATGCCCTCCTGTACGATGCCAAAGACCAGCGCCCCGAACATGGCACCGATAGCCGAACCGTAGCCACCCGTGAGCAGTACCCCTCCGACGACTGCTGCGACGATCGCAACGAACTCCTGATTCTGGCCGCGCAGGACATCCGCGTTGGTAAAGGTCACATCCTGGATAATCGCCAGCAGGCAGGAACCGATGGCCGTGCCGATAAAGAGGAGAATCTTCACGCGGGTGACCGGTACGCCAATGTTGCGCGCCGCCTGGGCATCCCCACCCACGCCGAAGATCCAGTTCCCGAAAGAGGTGCCAAGCAGCAGCCATGTTGCCAGAGCGACCAGCGCCAGCGCCCAGATCATTTCGATGGGAAATTGTTGGCCCCCGCCGAGCGCGGTGGCGAAGATCGCGTGAGCAGAGCTATACCCCGGTGCCTGGTCGAGGCCGTTCACCACGGTCAGCCCGGTCACAAGTGAGGTGACACCGGCTGTCAAGCCGAATAGGATGTATGCGGTGCCCAGTGTGACGATGAACGATGGGAGGCGGGTGCGCATGACCAGGTAACCGTTCAGCATGCCGACCAGCACCGCAAAGATCAGGGCCGCGACAATTGATGCCCAGATGTTCCAGCCGTACTGCGTGCTTAAGATGGCGATGATCATACCGGTCGCGCCAACCGTCGAACCAACCGACAGGTCAAATTCACCGCCAATCATCAGCAAAGCCACGGGCACTGCCAGGATAGCCAGTTCAGCCGAGACGCTCAGGTAGCTCGATGCGCCTCTCGAGGTTGTAAAAC
>CATPCK010000852.1 GCA_955652655.1 uncultured Ktedonobacteraceae bacterium
AGATCGGAGGGGAGTTCCAACTGCCAGTCGCTGATCGCGCCCGACCCCTCGAACGGCAGGTAACGCTCGTCGTGGAGATTTGTCTCGAAGAGGCCGCTGTCGTTCTGTCCGGTGCTGGTCACGATGGACTGCAGGCTGCCGAAGTAATCACTGAAATGAGGATCGTCGGCCCCCGTGCGGGCATAGTCGCCATCGCTCACCACGCGGATCGAGCTTTTCAGTAGAGTCAGGGTGCATGGAACGCTGGTATACGGTCCAACCACGCAGGGAATACTCACAGCAACCGTTTTAATGCGCCGGAAGTAACATGGCTTATCCAGGTCGAGCATCTCTTCGGTCAGGGAGAAGGTGCAGTGCCCGGTAGTGCGGAGATTGAGCAGAGCCACCGGATCAATCTGGAGCAGGCTGACATTTTTGGTCAGTTCATACTCGCGCCGGTTGAGGTCGTGATAAGCCATCTCCATGCGCTTGAGATCCTGGAAGAGTTGTTCTCCGGCGAGCAGCCCCTCTTTTCCGGCCAGGTAGCCTGTCTGAAGATAGCTCAGACTCGTGTCGCCCAGTTCGCGTTGCAGGGCGCGCTCGGCTTTTCTGGCGACATCAAAGGCAAACTGGAAGCACTGTCCATACAGTCCCTTGACTTCGCGCTTCATCCAGAGATAGAAGTCTCTGGTCGTCTCTTTGACAAGTTCATCGCCTGTCTCTGTGGTAACTTTCTCGCCAGCCAGGAATTGTTCAATCTCTTTGGCATTGGCGATCTGCTGTTGATGGTTATGCCACTCGCGTTGAGTGATGCTCTCGCGGATCTGTGCTGCGCGAATCTGTTTGAGGATCTGGCTAATCTCACCTGCTGCCAGGTTACTCTGGTAGGTCCATTCCATCTGGCGGCGCTCATACGTCCCAACTTTAGCGGTTCTGCCCGCTTCGAAGGTAATTTGATCGGCTACAGCTTTCCCTGAACTCGCCAGCATAGCCGTCATCTTCGAAAGTTGGACCCCGCCGAAACCGAATGCTGCACCAACGCCCAATGGCGTGCCATGCGCGTTGAATTGCGGAATAAGGCTGAGACCTGAAGCAATAATATCCGTGATTGAGGCGGCAAGTTGTAAACCGTGAGCTGTGTCCAGCTTGTCAAGTTCTTGCTTCTCATACGAGCTAATCAGCTTTCCACCGGCTCCGTTCAAATCCTGGGCGATGTCAACGCTGATCTGGCGCAACTTCGACTGCATATCTGGTTCGCCCTGGGTATAATTCATGCTCTCCAGGCCATTCGCATCTGCCAGGTCCAGTGTTGGAACGGCATTCGCAATATCGCTGACCTGCTGCCCCAACTGCAACTCATAGTAGGTGTAGCGCTGCACGGCGTTGGCAAGTGATTTCTCTAGCCCTTCGCGGCTCTTGATCGCTTCCTGCCATTGCTGGTATTTAACGGTTTCTATAATTTCCAGGATAGTGCGCTCGTGCTGCGCCCGCAGCATGGCCATGGATTCGTTATCTCCTTTCTCCATAGCTGCGAGCAGGCCGCCGCCCAGCGATTTAACCTCCTGGCAAATTTCCGTGGCCTTTTGCACCAGGAGACCAAAGCGCACCAGCGGCAAAGGCTGATTCAACCCGCTGACAACCGCGCCTATGTCGAGTCCGGCAGCTGCGGCCCTCGCCAGCAAAGCCGGATCGATCGGCGGCTGGAAGAGCGGAAGTTGGCGGAAGATGCCCTGGAAATTGAGACTGTTGTGGATCTTAAAGAGACGGTCGGCTACGATATCCCAGTAGCTAAGCAGCTTATCGTTGCGGGGCACACAGAAGTAGAGCGCATTCCCAACACTGCTGAGCGAGACGTGTTGATCTGTATTCGCGGTGCTGGCGGGATGGAGACCCAGATCAAAAGGGATACTCGTTTCTAATTCACGCAGTGCATCGCCAAAGGCATTGAGGTCATTGCGCAGGCTCGCGTAGGTTTGAGCCTTCATTGTACCTTTTTGCGGAACCTCCTGCGGACGCGAACCCAGGATATTAGCGGCTAGCACATAGATCTGCGTGGCCTCATTGATACTCTCGCCTGTGTCCTGCTGGAAAAGCGTATCACCCCAGGCGATTAGATTGTCCAGGTAGGCCATCACGGCTTTGAACATGAACGCCGTCTGCCGGTAACGCGCCACCAGAAACGGACGAAACGGGGCTTTCTTCCACGCTTCGATATCATTGATGGTGTCCTGCTTGAGCTTGGGATCAGCTCCAGTAGAGAGATTGACCAGAATATCCTCAATCATCTTGACATCGGTATACTGGAACGGTTTGACCTTCCAGAAGCGTTCCGGAGTGGGTCCATCGCTATTGTCGGTCGGGTTGAAGATGTAGTGGAACCATTTCTGCGCGTCCTCGAAACATTGATTTTTGCTCAGATGAATGGCTACTTCGAGCGGAGCATGATAGAACAACTCCCAGTTATAAACCGAGTAGGCGCCGCTTGAGCTAAAGTCGAGTTCCTTCACCGGCCATGGTGAGTCAGTTGTGTTTGGCACCATCTCGGTATTAGGGTTGTAGCTGGCCGACGTGAATAGCTCTTCGTACAGCACTGGCCGGGGCTTGCCATCGGGCAGCGTGACGAATGAGCCATCGGAATTTTTCCGATAGTCGGTGTCAGCATCCTGTAAGGCTTCTAGATCTCTTTCGATCAGGCGCTTCACCAGTTCCGCCACATACGGGTGGAAATGTGGATAGAACTGGTAGCTCAGCGAGCGCTCCTCAGTGGTGATATGCCTGACAATCGTTGTCCAGCCCAGGCCAGACCTGTACGTCTGGTAGGGGCGCGTCATGAGATCATAGTAGCCATGAAATGGCAGTATGCTTGTCATTGTGTTTATAGCCATTGTCTTCCTCTCAAATGCTCTAATCCCATGGATAATGGGTATCAGCGCCCTTTCCTATGGCACATTAACGTTTCCAGAAGCGAAACGCGTCCTGTTCAGTTGCTGCTCACCCTGCAAATTCGCCAGGGTTCCTCGAGTCAATCCGCCTTGATTGATAAGGTTAACCCCGCCAGTATGCAAGATACTACCAATAGTGCCACCATTGAACACATGCCCGTTAGCGATAGTGGCAATGGAACCCAGGGAACCACCGGGCACAACAGGCTTCAGTTGACCTCCTGTGCCGGGCAGTCCATTTTGGATGGTCGGGTTGATCAGGGTGAGTCCACCACCTTTGCCAACGAATTGGCCCTCATATGGCAAAACCGTTGCCGGGTTGGTGGCCCAATCCTGCGTGGGTTTAAGCTGGTAGAGCGATGACGGATCAATCTGCGAGATCGGTGGAAGGTGCAAAACAGTTGGGACCGCCGCCTGCATGGTCAGCTTGTTCCACCAGTAGTCTGAATTCAGATGAGCATAAGGCCAGGGATACTGGATGGTCCACCACTCCCACTCGTCGATCCTTGTCTCGGTCATCGTCGGCTCGACAAAGAACGTGTTCTGGCTATCCTGGTAGAAGAATGGGCGCGTCAGGATGTCGATCAAGTACGGCGAGTCGTACCAGCCAAGCCAGTCCATTCCTTTTGTTCTCTCCTCCGAGAAGGTAAACTGGGGCGGATTGCTGGCGAAGAGCAGAGCATAGTCACTTCCTTGCTGGAGTATTGCCTTATTCACCGACACAGTCTTTGGAAACGTATTTGTGTAGGAAACTTCGATACTCTGGGTATAGCCTATATCCAGCGCACCGGTATCCGGAGACCCATCTATGTATTCGGTCGCATTCACTCCATTATAGGAGTATGGTTCATATGGCAGAGAGGAATACCACAGATTAACCTGTGGCTGGCTATTTTTACTCATAAGCCTGAAAGTCCGGCTCACAGGAGGAGTCAGGTGGATGTTGACAGCACCATCTACGACAGTGCCATCGTCTTCAGTAATGTATTCTTTAGTGACATAGATGTAAGCATCACTCTGCTTGAAGGTGCTGGGATCACCTATATCTGAAGGGTTGCCGAAACCACTGGCCTGGCGCGGAGTCCATTTGCCCTGGAAGTATTCGCTCCAGTTCAATTGGACATCAACCTCCAGGGGTGGCGATGCAACATTTTCATCGCCCCTCTGCTTATACGATTCGTTAGAACCTGTTGTGGCCGCATCCTTTTTAGCCTTCACCATAAAGGTCGCCCAGAAGAGGTGTAGGCGCTGCTTCCAGATCACAGCCACCACATGGTCGCCCTCGATATCAACAGTCACCGGCACCCAGGGCGTCCACATCTGATTCGAAATGGTGCGGTAGAAGTACTTATGCGGCAAGTTATGCGTGCGTCCAATAACGTGTAAAACATTGTCCGCAGGATTGGGCTGCTCATCGCAATACATTGCGACGATTTCCAGGCGCGCCAGCATTTCCAGGCTCTTCAGGTAGTCGAAGAAGGCGTCTTCGGCCAGGTCGTTCGTGATATCACTTTGCAGCAGCTTGCCCTCCAGTTCGCGGAAGAGGTAGGTCTTGTCGTCGCGAAATTCTGGTTCCAGCCAGTTTTCAGGGAAGAGGAAAATCTTGCGGTTCGCTTCCCACACGCGGTAGCGCTTCATCCACTTCCACTG
>CATPCK010000853.1 GCA_955652655.1 uncultured Ktedonobacteraceae bacterium
CTATGATGCCATCTCCTTTGGGAGGGGCATCCAAGCACCAGTTGCTGTTCTGCTTTCCACTCTTCAATTGTTCAAGTACGCCTGCTGAGGGGAGAAGGGACCCGAAGGTCGGTCGCTGGTCACGGACCAGTCTACTCCCTCCTGCTCTGTCTTCACGGCGCCTGCCCATTCCGTGTGAAACGGTCAGATGCGTCAGTAGCGGTAGTATCGCATATGGCTGCTGCGTTGTCAAGAGGCTGTTCCCCTCTTTCCAGCGCTCCCTCCACCTGTCACTCCTTGCTTGCTGCTTGTCTGTCTCAGCGATGCGGAGACGACGCACTCGTCCGCTGGACCCCAAAAGGGGCCAAAGAACTCATACGAGTTGACAATGCTCTGGGAAGGAATGATCCCTGAGGAGGCCACATTAGCGTGACATACGACCGCTCATCCAAGAGACAGGAGCACCCAATCAGAAAAAATCGGGTGATTGTCTTTTTGATGGTATCACTATTCTTAACATATTCTTAAAGAGATGTCAAGAGTTTGTTCAAAACCAGGACCATTCGTCATAGGTGATAAATGCCTGTCTTTGTAGTGCAACGATATTCTCTCACATGGAAGATAGATTGTCAAGGTTTTTTTCTGAGTGTTTGAAGAATGGTTAACTCATACGTTGTAATAGCTAGACATACCTTTATTTCACAGGGATGTAAATACACAGAACAACAAAGGAGTTTATTATGCCTGGTTTACGCAACGTTATCTCGACCCTGACCGACAACGGCGAAGAGGTTATGGGACCTGAAATCCTGCTCTGGCACTATCCAGAGAATAACATCATGAATGGTTCGCTGCTGACCGTGGAAAGTAACCATTTCTGCGTGCTCAAGTCGCGTGGTGCCATTCTGCAAATCTATGAAACAGGCCAGTATCCCGTCCAGACCCCTGACCGCCCTCTATTTGGCTCTATGCAGCAGGCCTTTTATGGTGGCCAGAGCCCCTGGCAATACGAAGCCCTCTATATCAATCGCGCAAAATTGATATTGAAAACGACCGGCATGGCGCTCTCACGCGAAATGGCAGAGATGGCCTACAGCGTGGATTACTACATCCATGTTGAGACAAGAGAAGCAGCTGTACGGCTCGTGCAACACATGCCTTACCGTGGACATGCTTTGACGACACAGGAAGTGAATGCCTATGCGAGCCCGGTGATTGAACAGGCCGTCAATCAGTTAGTACAGATTACGCCGCTAGAATCGGTCAATGAAAAGATCCACGACCTTTCTCAAATCGTGTTTCAGCATCTCCAAGAGTTCCTGGGCACCTATGGCATCTCGCTGGATACTATCAAGGTCCTGGTATTTCCGCGCGACGAGCGTATGAAGGCGTTGATTTCACTGAAAGCCTTTGGCTTGAGCGAAATCGACGCGGTGCGCTACTATACTGCTATGCTGATGGCGGAACGAGGAGTGGTCTCCGCCCCCAATATGGCGATAGGCCAGGCTTTCAATATCAGTGGTGTACAGGCGACAGCTAGCACTGATCGCTATACCCTCAACACTCCTGCTGCTCCACCTCCACCAGCACACCCAAATCAGTCGGGGCGCTAGTTTTTGTACAGGGAAACGGTACACTGGGGGCTCGAGAAATCGGGTCCCTGCAGCTGGAGGACATACCATGAGTTCGGGGCCATCCAATGATCCTATTGTGCAGCAGTTGCAACTGCTGCTCACAGGTTACGGCTATAACTTTTACAGCTCGGTAAATCAAGCGCGAGCCGACGATTTGCTGGTCCGGGAACGCGCCAGCTATCACCTGGCGCAAGCGGTGGATATGCTGGCAGCGTTGCGCGGCGAATACCAGCGCCGCTTTATTCCACCCCTCACCCGTGCTAATCCCGATCCGCCCCAGGAAGCGCTGGCGCAGGTACGGGAGATAGAGGCCGCGCAACAGGCTCTCTCCAATGTTGAAACTGCCATTCGCGGCATGGCGGTACCTTCACAGGATCGTATCTGGTGGCGCTTCCGCCAGGAAGAGCCGCTGCTGCGTCAATTACTACAATTCGATCTCGCGTTAGTACGCAGTAGTGAACAGGTCTACCAGTATGTTACGCAGCTTACCCCCGACAACTGGCATAACCAGGTCATTGCGTCTTTGCGTCAAATGACCCAACAGATAACGCAGGTCGTGCGAGACCGCGAACGCTTTTTGTTGCTGCCAATGTGAAGAGAGAAGCGCGACTCAGCTTGTCAGTATACCGATATAGTCACCTGGCAGCGTGCAGCCATTGTAGAGCCTGGCTAAGAGCTGTTCCTGGTTTGAAACTACGACATGGCCTGATACACAGGCCATGTTTAGCGTGCGCGCACCCATCGGAAGGTCCTGGCGCAGGGGCTTTGGTCGATTAGCGCCGTCACGCACCCCCATTGGCCAGTATGCCCCTTGACTGGAAAAGTCCCTGGCACTAAAGTAGAAGAATGGTACCTTGTAGCGCAAAGTTGTTTGCACGTCGGTGATGAGCGTTAAGATGTGGGAGACGGCTACAACATAGGCACTTGAAGCATCAACACCACAGCCAAAGATACAACCGGTGCCTTCAATGACCCACAAATGTTTTCCCAGGTCGCCACTATTCAGATCAACTCCTATGCGCTGCGCCCAGAAGGTGAAAAGGCCATAAAGGCTATTGGTCGCCTGGGTGGGGTAGCCATTGTGCCAGCTATCGATCATGCCAATGGTCTGGGAACGCCAGTTCCAGTGCCCACCTGGATGAACAGAAGAGTTCATGGCAGACTGCATCTCATCGAGATAGTGTGCCTGATCCGCTAATCCCTGGAAGTCAATGCCGCCAACACGAGGATCGTTTGATCCGAGAATAATGGGAATTTCAGGTCGAACCGCGTGCATGGCTTGCTCGCACAAATCAAAAAATTTGGCAAAGATCGCCGGAGGAACCCCGGTGTTAAATTTACCCGACTTCATCTGCTCGTTGCCGCACTGCACGGCATCCGCCCCTGCCTGTGCCACGTCATTCATAAATTTCATATCATACAGGCGCGCATCGCTGGCCCATTGACAAAGCGAGACCATCACTCGCACCCCCGCGCTGTGGAACTTTGCCACGGTCGTCTTCAACCCGTCGCCGCTGGGACCACTGCTGACACAGGTGACATAGCTTACTCGCACCCAGGGGATATCACTAAAAGCTTTATCTGTATCTGCCACTATGCCCAATACCTGTGCAGGTGAAACTACCGGAGGGTAGATTACGGCCGGAGTTCCTGTTATAGTCCTTGTCGCGCCAGGCGTACTAACTGGGATGGTGGGTGTAGGCGTCGAACTTACAGCTGCCGATGCTTGCTGTGATGTTATCACGCGATATGAAAATGCCGCCAGGATAAAACTCACTACCAGCACCAGTGCAAACACTATCGAGGAACTGGTCTTAATATTTTTGAATGGGTTCACGTTCTGCTATATGCCTCTTTATTTCAGCTTTCCAGGATACCAATATAGTTACCTGGCAGATTACAACCATTGTAGAGCGTGGCTAAAAGTTGCTCCTGACTTGAAATTGTAACATGTCCAGAAGGACACGACATACTCAGAGTGCGCGCACCCATTGACAGATCCTGTCTCAAAGGCTTGGGATGATTATTGACAGTGCGTACTCCCATCGGCCAGAATTCTCCTTGACTGGCAAAGTCACTGGCACTAAAGTAGAAGAACGGTACCTTATAGCGCATAGATGTCTGTACATCGGTAATGAGCGTTAAAATGTGGGAGACAGCAACATCATAGGCATCGGTGGCAACGCCACAGCCAAAGATGCAACCGGTGCCCTCAATGACCCAGAGGTGTTTCCCTAATGCTCCACTACCTGGATCAACGCCAAATTGCTGTGCCCAGAAGAGAAATAAATAATAGAGGCTGTTGATCCCTTGAGATGGGTAGCCATTGTGCCAGCTATCGATCATGCCGATAGTTTGGGAACGCCAGCTCCAGTGCCCACCTGGATGAACGGAAGTATTCATGGCGTACTGCATGGAATTGAAATAGCTCACCTCATCGTAAAGAGGAGCATAGTCATGCCCTCCCACATGAGGGTCATTTGATCCAATGATGATGGGGATTTCAGGACGAACCGCGTGCATGGCTTGCTGGCAAAGGTCGTAGAATTTGGCGAAAACCGCCGGTGAAACCCCACGGGTGTACGGACCAAATTTCATCTGCTCGTTGCCGCACTGTACAGCATCAGCCCCTCCCTGTGCCGCGTCATTCAAAATACTCGTGTTATACAGCCGTGCATCGGTGGCCCATTGGCAGACTGAGAGCATTACACGCACCCCTATACTATGGAACTTTGCGATGGTCGCCTTCAACCCATCTCCGCTGGGGCCGCTCTTGATGCAGGTGGTATAGCTTACTCGCACCCAGGGAATATCTTTAAACGGATTTGTAGTTTCAGCTACTATTCCCAATACCTTTGCCGGTGGGACCACCGAAGGATAGGTTGGCGTTGGGTCTGGCGTTGGGGGCGGGGTAAATGTAGGGGTTGGAGTAGGCTTCGGTGTATGTTTCGGCGCCGGCGCTGGTTGTACGGCAGTAGCCCCAAACGCACAGGCCGTCAGTAAAATACTTAGCAAAGTAACGAGCGCCAGTCTGGTCATTGATTTTTTTTGCACATATCCTTGCACCTTCATGTTTTGATACACCCTCCGTTAAACAATCTCTCATGCCATTTCAAATAGATGCCCCACCACCACCTTCTCTACAATAAACTTATTTGCCTATGCAAAATTCACTGAAAATTCTGTCCAACAGGTCATCGCTGGCTGTTTCCCCGGTGATTTCACCCAGCGTATCATGGGCCGCACTCAAATCAATAGAGACAAAATCCAGCGGCAATCTATGCTCAAGGGGTACTAACGAAGCTCGCAAATGTTCGACTGCACGGCGCAGCGCCTCCTGGTGCCGCATACTGGTGACCAGCACACTTGAGCTATGCAATGTCTTGCCAGCCAATACCAGGTTAGCTATCGTCTCTTCCAGTGCTGCCAACCCTTGTCCTGTCAATGTCGATGTAGCCACAATAGGCGCTTCGGGCCACAGGTTACGCGGCGCTTCGCGTTCCAGTTGTTGCGCGCGATCTGCTTTATTGACCACTACAACCACTGGTCTGGGAGTTCCTCCTGTACCTACCACACCTATGCCCATACCAAACCCCATTGTGCGCAATTCCTCGCAAATGTCTCGATCCTGGCTGGTCAGTTTCTCGGACCCATCAAAGACTAGCAGCACAACGTCGGCACTTTCGGCTGCTGCTCGGCTGCGCTGCACACCCATCTGCTCAACCGGGTCATCACCTGGTGTGATACCGGCGGTGTCAATGAGGTGCAATGGAATACCACGCAGGTTGGCCACTTCTTCCACGGTATCCCTGGTAGTCCCCGCGATAGGTGTAACAATGGCGCGTTCAGAACGCAAAAGGGCATTGAGCAAGCTGGATTTGCCGACGTTGGGCCGGCCAATAATAGCGGTGCGCAGGCCCTGCCGGTAGAGGCGCCCCTGCTCTGAACCTGCGAGCAGAGTATCTACCTGCTCCTGCGCGATAGCTATCATAGGCGCAAGTTCCGCCGGCTGGGGAGTAGGTACATCTTCTTCGGGGAAGTCTATACTGGCCTCGATACGCGCCAGGACAGCGAGAATAGCGTGACGAGCCTCCTGCACCTGGGCGGAGACTCGTCCCTGCAGTTGCTGCATGGCCAGGCGTTGTCCAGCCTCGGTCTGCGCTCCTATCAGGTCCATCACTGCTTCTGCTTGTGCCAGGTCGAGACGTCCGTTGAGAAAGGCGCGCAGCGTAAACTCTCCAGGATTTGCCATACGCGCACCCTGAGCCAGTACCAGGCGCAAGATACGCTGGAGGACAAGCGGCCCCCCGTGTCCCTGGATCTCTACAACATTTTCACAGGTATAGGTGCGCGGGGCGTTCATAAAGGCCACCAATACCTCGTCAATTATTTCCTCTGTAGTTGGATCAACAATATGCCCATAGGTGAGCAAGTGTGAAGGAGGAAGGCCAGTACATCCTCCCGGCTGTCGGAAAAGAGGCTCCACCAGGGTGAACGCTTCCGTTCCACTCACACGGACTACACCAATGCCACCTGTACCGGGCGGCGTCGCGATTGCCGCAATCGTGTCATTTTGCATAGTGCGATTATACAGTATCC
>CATPCK010000854.1 GCA_955652655.1 uncultured Ktedonobacteraceae bacterium
CACACCCGCACCTCCACAAAAAGCGTTAAGAGTATGTGGTAAGATGATATTTGTGGTTATTCTGTTCTTTTTTTGCTGTTCTGAACCTGACCCAGGATTGAATAGAAGTATATGCATGAACCTTTTGATATAACGGCACAAAGGAGAGTAAGTGCCGAGTCGGGTAGCGCAGATGAAACGCGCTTGCCTGATCGCTGGATCCCGCTGGCGCGGCTCGTGTGTGGTATTGTGGCCGTCCTCACTCTGACTATCTTCGTTGCCAGCCTTCCTGTCTACCTTGCACAACTCCAGATTACTTGTGTGGGAGTAAGCTGTGCTTCTGGGCAACTCACTCCCCAGGCCGCACGAGAGCTTCTGAACCTTGGTTTATCAATGAGCAGTTATTCTCTGCTCAGTGCCATCTTCATTGTCGCCTCGGCCCTGGTTTGGTTCGGAGTTGCCATCATCATTATCTGGCGGAAGTCTGACGACAGGATGGGGCTGCTCGTTGCACTCATGCTCATATTGCAAGGCGCAAATGTTCTTACGGGAAATGTGGGTGGGGGACAATCGATCTGGCTCTATCCATCCGAGGTCGTGAACTACCTCGCCTTTGTTTTGCTCTTCCTCGTCTTCTGTCTTTTTCCCAATGGGAAGTTCGTGCCACGCTGGATGAAGTGGCTGGCGATTGGCTGGATCGGTTTGAGCCTCATCAATTTCTTACCTGTAGTTGCCTCCTTCTGGCTCCAGTTGTCCTACGTGTTCCTGTTCTACGGCTTTCTGGGCAGTGGGGTGATGGCGCAAATCTACCGCTACCGGTACGTCTCCAATGCGCTGCAGCGCCAACAAACCAAGTGGATCATCTACGGGGTAGCAACAGTCTTTTTGCTAGAATTGGGGCTGTTCTTGTTTTACCTGATCTTTCCCTCGTTCATTGAGCAAAACGTCGTCTTCTCCTTGTTCAGCGCAACGGTGGGCAATAGTATACCGGTGCTCATTCCACTTTCCTTTAGTATGGCTATTCTGCGCCACCACCTGTGGGATATTGATGTGATTATCAATCGGACAGTGGTCTATGGCCTGCTAACGGCCCTGCTGGCCATGGTCTATGTTGGCTGCGTGATTGCGCTCCAATCCCTCGCGCTTGTGTTTAAGGAGCAGTTGTCGCATAATCCGGTTACTATTGTCGCTTCGACCTTAGTGAGTGCGGCCCTGTTTCAGCCACTGCGTTTCCGTATTCAAAAGATCATTGATCGGCGCTTCTACCGCCGCAAGTACAATACCGCCCGTACGTTGACCGCTTTCAGTGCAACATTGCGCAATGAGGTGGACGTGGACCAGTTGCAGGAGCAGGTACTAGCCGTGGTAGAAGAGACGATGCAGCCAACGCATGTCTCGCTCTGGTTACGCACTCCCGAACAATTCAGGGATCGGAATACGCGACTGCTCCCGAGAATCGATGAGTAAGAGAGAGTAGTATGATGAGAATGAAAGATGTGCGGTAGAGTGTCAAACAGGTTGGGAGCATGCTACTGAGTGAGAAAGATGTATGATTCTATTTATTACCGGTAGTTTGTTGACCTGGGAATTTTCCTCGATTTAGAGCAACCAGGCTCTATTTCTCTACGCATGATGAATGTAGGTTTCATCAGCCGTCAGATCACTGAAGCAATGGGATACTAGTGATGAAACATGTTATAATCTCGCTCATGGAGGTATGTTTTCTCTCGCTGTGCATCCTACTCAAAGCCCTTCAAAAACTTTCGAGTAGGGTGTACTGTGCTATTTCTACTTATTCCCTCCGGTTATCGTTTCTTCAGAACCATCCCCGTACGAGGTAGGAGAGATCGTTCCTGGGAGCCAGGTATAATTTCCCTTGAACCCATGAGGAAAGGGCCGTATAGTAGGCGGATCAGGAATTTTAACATTATTTACTTCCGCCCATGCTCTAGCTTGATCCCGTGCGGTTTCCTCGTCTTCAGCATAAAAAGGGACCAAGGTAAGCGACTTCCGATTATCAATCTCAAGCATAAATAACCTCTTCATTTACTCTCTCCTGGTATGTACTGGATGTCTAGACTAGACACACAGATTATACCCCACCATGTCTACTGCGAACAGCCCCGGAAAACTGGTAGAATGAGTAGATCACGGCTTTGGGGGAGAGCGTTATATGGTACGTCTAAGGGTCAAGGAAATAGCTAAGGGAAAGGGCATCTCTATGGGTAAGCTCTCGCGGTCTGCTGATATAACCTACAGGACGATCCAGCGCATCTATAATGAACCCGATTACGTCCCGACCATCCCGACCCTAGAAAAGATTGCTAAAGCCTTGGGAGTAAACATCAGCGAGCTCTTTATAGATGATCCCTCAGTCTAGATTATCCAGTACATTGATCCCCCTCTTTTAATGAGGCTCTACAAGCGGGGTATAGACCAGTATATTATTGAACAGTCCATACTTTTGCGTTACTGAAAGCGACCTCGGTGGGTTGCTGAAGGGTTTGGGCAATCAGACCAATGACGCCAGACTTGTAAGTAGTATCTGTGGCAGTGCCCACGTAGTCACTGATTGTCGGCAACAAGCTATTTTAGGAGCAATCCGCCGCTGCTCTGCAAGGAGAGTGAGCAATCCAAGACTGTGTGGGTCAATCTACACTAGAGCGTCTTTGCTGCCACTAAGACGGCGTGTGCTTCCTATGGGCAAGCACACACCGTCTTAGTGGCAGGTTGTTATTCTCCGGTCAACAGGACAACTTTTCCCATGACTTTGCGGTTCAGGACGTCATTGAGGGCATCGGCGGCATGTTCGAGCGAGTAGGTCGCGGAGATGTGGGGTTTGAGCTTGCCCTGGGCGAGCCAGGTGAGGAGTTCGTGGAGGTTTTCC
>CATPCK010000855.1 GCA_955652655.1 uncultured Ktedonobacteraceae bacterium
CCAGTATCCACTGGCGCCTGCGTTCGCACTGCAATGGCCGTTCTGGTCAAGGCTGCAATATTGCCCTTGCAAGGAGGAATTCGATTGGATAAACCCCCAGAAGTAGAGAGGGGCGTGACCGTTATAGCCTTTGACGGTAAATTGAACATATTTGTTGGTGCCCACGGTTCCTGTAAAAGGACCATTACCCTGCAGGGGCCTATCGACGGTAAAATTACCATTGATGTATTCTTTGTCCTGGTGAATTGACAAAAGGTGCATGCCCACCGCGATATTCGGTGTCGGGGTAGTATCGACCAGCGTGCCTTTATATGAACTCGACAGGTTTGGATAGGGTACTGGCGTAGGGCTGGGAGTAGGGATAGGATGCGGGCGTGGTGTTGGCCGCGGTGTAGGAGCAACAGTTGGCCTGGAAGAAGAGATGGGAGTGGAAAAAGTCGATGAAGAAGATGTGGTTGGAGTGGGCGTAATGCTTTGCTTATTAGAAACGGCTGTCGACCCAGGCTTCTTTATGGGGACGGATGAAGGATAGGGAGAGAGTTCAGGACTGGGAGTAGAGCCAGGGCTGGAAGTTGGGTGAACGGATAAAACGCCATGCTGGTAGTTAAGTAGAGACCATATTTCTGCTACGCTGCCAAGAGCAAGAAACAGGGCAAGGAGAGCAAAGGCAAGAGACAGTCTCCTGTGGCTTCTCGCTTTCTTCAAAGGTGCGATGGGCTGCTGCGCTATGGACGACGGTGGCGATGGCGTTGGTGACACAGGTAATTGTTTTTGCGAGCGAATTGTAGATACATTTTCGATCGGTTCTTGTGTTTCGATGAGAGCCAGAGACCCGGTCGATGGAGCTACACAAGATACAGGTAGTTCATCCCCTATCACAAAGTCATCAAAAGCCTGCCAGAATTGTTCAATGGTCGGATAGCGGTCGCTGCTCTGCAATGACACGGCACGCTGCAGTGCTGCAGCTACATTTGAGGGCATATCTGGTACGAGTTGATCAATGGGTTCAAGAGGATCAATACCCTTCGCATTCAGCAGGGTCATACGCTGAAGTGCATCAGGAGGGACCAGACCCGTCAATAAGGTATAGATGGTTGCTCCCAGCCCATAGATGTCTGTAAGGGTACTGGTGCCCTGTCCATACTGTTCGGGTGCCCCATAGCCGGGGGAACAGCGTCGAACAGCGGTCGTGGTTGAGTCCAGGTCAAATTCTTTGGCGATGTTGAAATCGACTAGAACGGAGGCATGAGGCTCTGGTACGATGATATTGGCAGGTTTGATATCGCGGTGACGGATGGGCGGCTGTTGACTGTGGAGATAACTGATGGCATCGACGATGGGAGCCATGATGGTTTTTACCTGGGAGAGCGTGAAACGTTGCGCAGGTAGATGCTTACGCAAGAGATTCAGATTTGGCCCATCGATAAAATCCATGAGCATATAGGCCCGCTCATGTGTTTCGTCATCAAATACCCGGTATACGCGAGGCAATGCGCGGTGATCCAGCCGCTTTAGTACATCCCCCTCGAAGGTGAAGCGGTTTTTATCCTTCCTGCTGCGGTCCTTTCTATAGGGCTCAATTACTTCTTTGAGGGCATAGCGATTGCCTTTGACCCGTAAATCACTGACGCAATAGACGACGCCGAAGCCGCCTGTTCCAAGCAGAGATTCAATAACATAGCGTTCACGTACCACACTTCCAATGGGAAGGGTTGTTGTTTGTACCTCTTGCACCCTTGACCTCAAATACTTCAGACTACCTATTTTCAATTTTGTGCATGGGAGTTGGCTTATAGATACGGTTTCACAGGTAGATGGTACAAAATAAGTATTAAAGTCAGAACGCTCTTATTGTAGAGTTTTCATGTGTATAGTGAAACTTTGTCGCGCTAAGAGTTTCTCCCATGTATGATATTAAACGAGGAATTCTTCATTTCTAGTATAGAAAAAGATCAAGCAAAGGAGGGGCGGGATGGTGGTGGGAACAGGTCTTTGATGTAGGAAGAGCCTGGAGGGGAGGCTATTGCTCCCACGTTCCAGGTACCCTGTCCACCAGAGGCTGCGTTGCAACGACCCGTCTGGTCGATGCTACAGTACTGGCCGCTCATACTGCCGCCTTGTTGCACGGTTCCATAGAACAGGAGTGGAGCGTGGCCATTGAACCCCTGGACAGTAAACTGAATAGAGTTGTTTTTCTGGACAAAGCCACTAGTGATGGAGCCACTTCCCTGTAAAGGAGAGTTAATGGTAACATTGCCACCAAGGTTCCCCTGGTTCTGGTTCAACGAAACGGACATATTGGCATTGATATTTGCTGTCGAGTTATGAACGCTACCATAGTGCGACCCAGCAACATTCGGATAAGAAGACGGGATAGGTGTGGGAGTTACAGCTGGCGCCGACGTGGGCGTCGCTGCTGGTGCGCTCGTCTGTGTTGGTTTTGGCGTCGGTTTCGGCTTTGGTGCCGATGTGGCTGCCGGTGTAACTTTATGTTGAACAACCGGGGTAGGTGTAGTAGTCTGCGTTCCCTGATGCCCAGTAATAGAGGGCCAGAAAGCAGCGGCAAGACCAGAAACGAGCGCGAGCACAATAAGGGCCAACAATAACAATGGCCATATACCACGCCTCCTGGTGCGCTCGGTGACCTCCTGTGGCTGCGTAGTGAGGGAACTTAGCACGTTATGCGCGGCAACAGGTACTACGGGCGCAGGCGTGACTGGCTCGTGTGCATCATATACAGCAGGCAGCGGCGTTACCATAGGAGGGACTGGAGTCATAGGCTGAGCTGGTTGGGCATTCAACGCCCGCCAGAATTGGTCAGCGGTAGGGAAGCGATCTTCGATATTAATTGACATGGCGCGTTGAATGGCATCAGATACATGTGCAGGGATGTCTGGATTAAGCTGATTTGCCGGTTCAAGTGGATCACCGTTGCCACTCCCAATGTTTGTCATACGGTAGAAGGCGTCGTCGGGCACGACTCCTGTTAAAAGCGCGTAGATGGTGGCCCCCAGCCCATAGATATCTGTACGGGTGTTGGTGCCACGATTATATTGTTCAGGCGCGCCATAGCCAGGGGAACAGCGTCGAACGGCGGTCGTGGTTGAATCAGGATCGAACTCTTTCGCGATGCCAAAGTCAACCAGCACAGTCTGATCACCAGCCGATGGCACGATAATATTGGCAGGTTTGATATCTCGATGGATGATTGGCGGACGCTGTCTATGGAGATATGAGACGGCTTCGAAAATGGGAGCCATCATGCTCATCACCTGAGAGAGTGGGAAGCGCTTCTGTGGCTGCTTTTGCCTCAGTGTCTCCAGGTTTGGACCTTCAATGAAGTCCATGAGCATATACGAACGATTATTCGTTTCATCCTCGAAGGAACGGTAGACGCGAGGCAAGCCAGGGTGATCCAGGCGCTTGAGGAGTTCGCTCTCGAAGGCAAAACGAGCGCGCTCTTGTTTGCTCGTGTCGATCATCTCTTTGAGAGCAAAAAGATTACCCCTGACACGCTGGTCTCTCGCGAGATAGACAGCGCCGAAACCACCCTTACCGAGCAGTCCTACTACATTGTAACGGTCACCTATGAGCGTCCCTATTGGGAGTACCGCATGAACATCTTGCACATTACACCTCAAACAGCAGTAAAAACATGGTTCTCATTATATGAAATGACATTTTTTTTAGCAAACTCATTCTTTAAAAAGTTGGGCTTCTCTTAATTTCACGAATTAGGAATGAGGTTAGATACACTTTATGTATTTAACCTCATTCCTAAAATTCGTGAAACTATAATTCTGCGCTAAAAGCGAGGGCCAACATTGAAGTAACCCGCATTGGCGTTGCAGTGATTTGTACTACTATTACAGAAATTGCCTTGAAGATAGATACCGTTCTGTACTGATCCATGGAAATAGAGCGGAGGTTGATTAGCAGTCGTTTGTACGGTAAAGGAGAAATTACCATGAGTATCCACGGTTCCGTTGAGTGGGTATGAGCCCTGATAGGGAGATTTAAAGGTAAATGTTCCGCTGATAGCGGCACTGCCCCTCGTTTGCTGTATCATAACCTTAACCGGCTTATTTTGGCCGATGGTTGAATCAAACATATTGCCATTATAGTTTCCCGCGATATACTCTCCATTCTGCCGAGAAGTTGAGGTCTGGGTCCGCGAGGCAGTGGGCGAGGAGCTTACGTGCTGTTTGGATGTTTGAGTTACATGGGCGGTAGCGGTCTGTGATCTGGATGTCACAACTGGTCCTGACTGGTTCGCAGAGTGGATACTGAAGGCGGTCGCAATACTTCCCCCAATGAGCAAAATGAGCACAATAAAGGTTGCAACGATGCCCCATTTCCTGGTACGCGAAAGAGGTATCCCGGCTCCTGCCGATTGAGGAGCAGCCGTTTGCCTCTGCGGAGGCCGGGCAGGAGGCTGTATTGCAGGCGATTTCTGTTCGGCTACAGTCGTCACAACATCCGCACTTGACACACCATCATTGATTACAGTCGTCACATCTTCAGCACCTGGCACGCTATCATTGGAATCAGTTGAAGAGGCTACAATCAGTGGCCCGGATGCAGGCAATTCCTCCTGCTCTTCCTGTTCAGGTTCGATTGACGAGGGAGCGGCGGTTGCTGACAAGGTAACTACTTCGCGCGAGGTGCCTTGCTTCTCTAGTTCCTCCGCGGGGACATGCAAAGCCTGCCAGAACTCCTCGACCGAGGCGAAACGGTCATGAAAATTAATAGACATGGCGCGATGGATGGCGCCGGCAACTGACGTAGGAAGATCCGTCACCAGGGTGGGCAGTGGCTCAAGCGTATCAGATTCTTTACTACCCATCTGGATCATGCGATAGAAAGCATCGGCGGGAATGATACCGCTGAGAAG
>CATPCK010000856.1 GCA_955652655.1 uncultured Ktedonobacteraceae bacterium
CCATCATGAATATGTTCAGCCTCACAATGTCCATTGGACCGCTTTTCTTCTACGTATTCATTCATTCGTTACAAATGTTAAAAAGTCATTATAATTAATATTAATCAAGTTCAACCATAATTAATCACACCTTTCAAACAGCTTTGAAAAACTCCGTAGGAGTGGAAAGGAGGTATTCACTGTTATTGTCGTAGTAGCCTTTAGTCGGAACGTCGTTTATATGTACTATTTTTAAGAAGGAACTTGAGATGGAAGACACAGAACTCGGAAGAAAATCCCTTAGCCGCCGTGAATTTCTCGCTGGAACAACTGCCGTCCTCGCCGGAGGTAGCCTTCTGGCAGCATGTGGAGGCAGCACCTCAACCTCTAGCTCTAACTCCACGAACTACACTTTCGTACTGATACAAGGCGTCAAGGGCGATCCCTTCTACGTCACTATGCAGAAAGGCGCGCAGGCGATGGCGGATAAACTAGGGGTGAAGCTCCTCGTAGATGGACCTGCTCAGTTCAGCGCTACCCTCCAGGCACCTATTGTTGATGCCTACATCGCAAAGAAGGTCGACGTGATGATTATTGCGGCTTGCGATAAGCAAGCTATGATCGCGCCATTGCAGCGTGCGAATGACGCGGGCATCAAGGTCATTTCTGTCGATACCTTTATTGGCAATGGCGACTACGCAAATGGTCCTGTGACCTTCCCGCTGTCCTATATTGGCTCCGATAATGTCCAGGGAGGAATGATCGCCGGGCAGGCCCTTATCAAAGCCATCGGCAATAAAGGCGGCATTTACATTGAAAATGTGATTCCTGGCATCAGTACCACCGATCAGCGGCAACAGGGATGCGAGCAGGCGATTAAAGCTACGAATGGGGCGGTGACGCTCGTTGGCTCGAATTATGATAACGATAGCGCTGCAACCGCCTCACAGCAAGTCTCGGCGTTGTTATCCAGCAACAAGGGAACACAAGTCAATGGCATCTTTGGCACCAACCTGTTCAGCGCTGAGGGGTCAGCCCAGGCCGTCAAGAATGCCAATAAGCAGGGGCAGATCAAGATCGCGAATTTTGATGCGCCTCAGCAGGCTATCAATGACCTCAATAGCGGCGCGGTCGACCTGGTCATTGCCCAGAAACCGACTGACATGGGTAGCACCGCCGTTCAATACGGAGTGTACGCTCTGACTGGTAAAACCAGTTCCATTCAGAAGCGTGTCGCCACTGGCTATGTCGTCATCGACAAGACCAATGTGAACGATCCAGCTTCGCAGAATGCTATCTATAAGAGTAGCTAGCAAGCAGGCCGGTGGCAAGAAGCCACCGGCACGGGAGAAATCTTATGAAAGTGTCTAATGCGGCTACACCGGCTGCAAACCAGAGTCAGCCAAGGAAGACACCTCTGAGACCACTTGATATCGTAAGTAGGGGGTGGTCGTGGCTGTTCCTGCTCGTGCTGATTATTTTCTTCTCTATCACCGGGCAAGGCTTCCTGAACATCTTTAACTTCCAGACTATTGGGGCGGATATGTCGCTGGTGTTGATTATGGCATTGGGTCAGACCTTCGTCATTCTCTCAGGAGGCATCGACCTCTCGGTAGGCTTTGTGATGGGCATGGCGTCAGTCGCCTCGGCCCTGGTCATGAGCCGCATGGGGAGCAGCGCGCCACTGTTCGTTGTGGTGCTGGCCGGCCTGGCTGTCGGCCTCAGTGTTGGCCTCATTCCAGGCCTGGTGAACGGCCTGGTCATTGCCCGACTGCGTGTGCCGCCCTTCATTGTCACGCTAGGTATGTACGGTATGGCTCGTGGTGCGGGCTTTATTCTCTCCGGTGGACAACCCGTCAGCATACAGACGAATGGCATCGGCCAGATCGGCAATGGGTACCTGCTTTACCTCCTGCCCGATGGGCGTTTGAGCTTCTTCCACCTGCCTTCAAATCTACAGGGAGTACGTCCCAGTCAGATTGTTCAACTGCTGCCCTTTCCCTTGATTCTCCTGGTCGTTGTGGCCCTTATCTGTGCCTGGCTGCTCTCGCAGACGCGCTTTGGAAGACATACGTACGCTGTTGGTGGGAGCGAAGAGGCTTCGCGGCGCGCGGGTATCCCCGTGGTTCGTCATACCATTCTGATCTATGTGCTTTCGGCGCTCCTGGCATCCCTGGCGGGTGTGCTCTACACCATGCGCTTCAGCAACGGGGCCGCAGATGTGGGTGATCCACTCCTCCTCACCTCCATCGCGGCGGTGATTATCGGTGGCGCCTCGCTCTTCGGCGGCGAGGGGACCATCCTCGGCACGGTAATCGGCGCGCTGATTATCGCGATCATCCAGAATGGCCTGATCTTTCTGGGAATTAATCCGTTCTGGCAGTTCATTGCCGTGGGTGCGGTGATTATCCTGGCTGTTCTTGTCGATCAGGCGAAAAAGCAGCTGGTTGAGCGCAGTTAATGGGAACAGGAGAAACACATTATGGTTGATGTGCAACCTATTTTGCAAGTCAAAGATCTCTATAAACGCTTCGGTGGCCTGGTCGCAGTAGATCATGTCAGCCTGGACATTCACCCCGGCGAAGTGATAGGACTCCTCGGAGACAACGGTGCGGGAAAGTCAACTCTCATCAAAATGATCTCTGGTGCCTATAAACCTGACGGCGGCCAGATTCTTCTCAATGGTGTAGCGGTATCGTTCTCTACGCCGCTGGAGGCACGACGGCGCGGGATAGAAACCATCTACCAGGACCTGGCTCTGTGCGAAAATCTCGATGCCAGTGCAAACATCTTCCTGGGTCGCGAGAGAATGCGCCATCAACTCGGCATTTTTAGAGTGCTTGATCGCTCTTATATGCTTCGCGAGTCACGCCAGGTCCTCGATCAACTGGATATCCGCATTCCTGAGTTGCGCAATCCAATCCGCCAACTCTCCGGAGGTCAACGCCAGGCCGTATCCATAGCCCGTGCTGTGTACTGGGACGCCAGTTTAATGGTTATGGACGAGCCAACTGCCGCACTGGGTGTACCAGAGCAACTCAAAGTGTTGGAACTGATACGCACGTTACGCAATCAGGGCGTTCCCGTCATCCTCATTAGTCACAATATGCAGGATGTCTTTGCTGTGGCGGACCGGGTAATCGTGATGCGTCGCGGAAGCAAAGCCGGTGAACGAAAGGTCAGCGAAACCAATGAGAATGAAGTGGTGGGTTTGATGGTTGGTGCTGAATACACCCAGGTAATCAAACAGCTTCATGACGTGTCAGAGGAGGTGCACATTACGAGACATGACGAGAGCGAAAAAGATATCAGGTAGTGTAGACAGCAACCAGAGGAGGTAGAGGGGCACTTGTGATCGTCTTCCAGAAGCCATTTCATTCCTATGCAAGGAGGTATCAGCTATGTTAACCCAAAGCCAGGTACGACAGATGCAAGAGCGGGTAACGCAGACATTAGCTCAGGCTGCTATTGTGTTGACACCGCAGGAACAGACGCAGGTCGAGGTGGTCGACTTCGGCCTGAGCGAATTGGAGCGCACAGGTCTGCAACTTGTCATCTATATCAACAATGATCGTTACTGCGCGAAAGAGCTTGTCATGATACCCCGTCAGACCTGCGCACAGCATCGCCATCCGCCGCTCAGCGAGACCAATCCGGGCAAGCAAGAGACGTTTCGCTGCCGGTGGGGCAAGGTCTGGCTCTACGTAGAAGGCGAGCCAAGTCAGGCTTTTCAGGCGCGTGTACCGGAAGGCAGCGAATCATACTACACGATCTTTCACGAGATCGAACTGCATCCTGGAGACCAGTACACCATCCCGCCGAACACCTGGCACTGGTTCCAATCGGGAGACGAAGGAGCTATCGTTTCCGAATTTTCGAGTCCAAGCTATGACGAGTTTGACCAGTTTGTTGATCCTCGTATCTACCGCTTCACCAAAGTCGCTGAATGAGAACAGCCAGGACAATCAATAGGTGCAACCTTTATGAAGATAGCAACAGTTACACTTAACCCGGCAATTGACCAGATGGTGAGAGTTGATAATTTTCAACCAAATAGAGTTAATCGAGCTCAGACGTTAAAGTTTGATGCCAGCGGCAAAGGGGTGAACGTTGCTTCATTCCTGGCGGACTACGGGTACGACATCGCTGTGACTGGCTATCTTGGTCAGGCTAATGTTGGAATCTTCGAGCAGTTCTTTGCATCCAGAGGCATTGATGATCGTTTCGTCCGCATTCCTGGAAACACCCGCATCAATGTAAAAGTCGTTGATGAGATCAACCAGCAGACAACCGATATCAACATGCCAGGCCAACCTCCGCCTCAGGAAGCGATGGATACGCTCCTCGAAATAATCGAACAACTGGCTGACACATGCGATTGGTTCGTATTATCTGGTTCTTTGCCACCAGATGTGCCTGCCGCTATCTATGCCACGATCATCACCCAACTCAAGCGGCAAAAAAAGCGTATCATCCTGGATACCAGCGATGAAGCCCTCCGTGAAGGTATACAGGCCGGCCCGACTATCGTGAAGCCAAATATTGATGAGCTACAACATCTCATTGGACATCCCTTGACGAGCGAAGCCGAAATTCAGCAAGCGGCCCATCAACTCCTGCATGAAGATATTGAGCTGGTCGTTGTCTCAATGGGGAGACGAGGCGCGATGCTGGTTGAACAAACAACAACGTTTATCGCGACTCCTCCTGAGGTGACAGTGAAGAAGACCTTTGGGGCCGGGGATGCCATGGTCGCTGGTCTCGTTACAGCTCAAATACAGGGGTTGAGCCTGGCTGATTGCGCACGCCTGTCTACGGCCTTCTCTGTGGGGGTAATTGCACATCTCAGCTACGAACTGCCTCCTCGTGATATACTTTGGCAGTATTTTCACCAGGTGTACATCAGGAAGTATTAAGTACGCCTCATATTCTTTAATGCAGATGAACAAAATAATCTGGTCATACAGTAGGGGCCGATTGATCGGCCCTCGGGGGATCTTCCGCTATCCCAATGATTTTGTTAAAACTCATTAAAGAAAGGAAGAAGGATAAAGTATGAGTGAACTCTCAGGGAGACGCTTTCATCGACTCTTTGGCACGGATGGACGATCCGTGATCATCGCAATGGATCACGGAACTACTGATGGTGCCGTCGCGGGGTTTGAAAACCCGGAGAAGGTACTGGAGCAAGTGATAGCTGGTGGCGCTGACGCGATCCTGACCAGCATCGGTATTGCCCGGCATTTTAGCAAGCAGCTCAAAGATATCGGCTTAATGATACGCTGTGATGGTGCCACTTCGCCTTTTTTGGAACATCCACGAGAACTCATTATAAGTATTGATGACGTTCTCTCAACAGGAGCCGATGCTGCCGCTGCTATGTATTTCCCAGGCATTGTGAATGGTCATAATTCGACAATATATTTCCCTCGCCTGGCTGCACAAGCACATCGCTGGAACATTCCCGTCATGGCCGAGGCCCTGCCATATGGCTTCGAGGAGCATCCTGCTGCTCGCGCAGTAGATGCGATAGCAGATACATGCCGCATGGCCGCAGAGAACGGAGCCGATATTGTAAAAACCTTCTATACAGGTGAATGTGAACGCTTTAGGAAGGTCATCCGCTCGTGCTATGTGCCAGTACTGGTATTAGGTGGTCCGAAAACGCATAGCGACCGAGAATTCCTGGCTTCTATTCGTGGTGCTTTGGACGCGGGCGCTGCCGGTGTCGTTATTGGTCGTAACGTCTGGCAAGCCCCGTCCCCCACAGCAATGACGCAAGCCCTGGTGGCTCTTGTTCACCATGATGCCAGTGTGGATGATGCACTGCACATTTTGCATGCAAGCAGCTAATCTACATCAGAACCCCGTGACAAAAGGTGTTCGCGGAGAGTCAGCTTTCATCTTCCCACGGTAAGCATGAGTGTACGAAGGAGGATTAGTATGTACCTCGTTGGCATCGATGTTGGCACAACGAATACCAAGACTGTCATTTTCGATGTAGAAACCGGGCACATCAGCGCTGTCGGCAGCAGCCGCACCATAACGCGCCATCCGGTGCCGGAATGGAGCGAATTTGACGCAGAAGACGTATGGGGAACAGTCCTTCAGAGCATTCAAGCTGCCGTTCAGCA